>CAZEFF010000025.1:0-15181 GCA_964511315.1 uncultured bacterium
TCCTGAAGGAACGGCTTTTTTATGTGACCGAAACCAAAGGTTGGGGCGAAGCCGAATTCACGGCGGGCGGAGTGGATATTTCAGAAATTGACCCCGTCACTTTTGAATCCAAGAAACAAAAGGGGCTTTATCTTTGCGGCGAAGTCCTTGATGTGAATGGGCGCCGTGGCGGCTACCAGCTTGCCTGGGCGTGGACCTCCGGCTATCTCGCTGGTTTAAGTGCGATCTTGTAATTATGCTTAAACGGCCTTTTACAATTGGTATCATCCAGTCTAATTTTTTAAGAATCAGCTTTCCTGTTCTTTTCGCGATCTATCCGGCAATTTCATTATGGTTTTTGAATTTCGATAAGCTTTTACCCCATCAAGTAGCGAGATCCTTTCAGGTTCTGCTTGGCGTGGCTCTCGCGGCTCTGTTTCTTTTGACTCTTGCATTCAGAAGTTACCGCCGTGCAGCCGTCTTTTTTTCATTTGCCAGCCAGCTTTTTTTTATGCATGGAATTTTTAGGGTATTGGCTGAAAATATCGATGTTAACTTAGGCGTATTTCGAGTCGGCCCAGATAAATTTGCGGCTGCCTTATTGTTGATTCTTTTTGCGGGATTGTTTTGGATTTTAAAGTATGAAAAGTATGTAGAAAAGCTATCCCTTATTCTAGTGCGTATGGCAGTAAGTCTGCTGCTGCTAAAGGCCATTATGGGGGCCATCCGCGTGATCGGCAATCTAAGCGCATCTGATCACAAACCGCGAGAGAAGTTAGCGGGTATTGCTCAGCGCGTATCTGTTACGGCCGATATGCCGGACATTTATTATATTATTCTCGACGGATATGGAAGGGCGGACAATTTTAAAAAAATATTAAGCAGCGGATTTGATAATCATAAATTTATCGAAGAGCTTCGGTCTAAAGGGTTTTATGTCGCGAACGAAAGCCGCTCAAATTATGATCAAACACATCTCTCCCTCGCTTCTTCGCTAAACTTTGAGTACGTTCAGAGTCCGTCAATGGACGATTGCCAAGCGCAAATTAGAAACAATAAGACTTTTAAATTTTTACGGCAGCGAGGTTATAAAACGTTCGCGTTTTTTTCAGGCTCATCAATTACTAATCTAAATCATGCCGTTGATGAATTTATTGAAACAGGACTATTTAATTTGAATTCTTTTGAAATTCAGCTTTTGAACATGACTCCGCTGCCCTATTTGGTTCCAGCTTTCTTAACAAGTAAGACAAAGCTGTTCTTTGATCTTTCTGTAATTTATCCATATCGCCAGCATTATAACCGCATTCATAATACGCTTTACGATTTGCCAAAATTAGCTTCTAAAGATTCGCCTAAATTTGTATTTGCCCATATTCTTGCTCCTCACCCCCCATTTGTTTTTAACCAGGATGGTGTTCTTGTCTCCGAAGATAGGCCGTTTTCATTTGGCGTCACAGAATGGAAAGCCGAAGGGTATGTTCATGAGGTGATTCATTTGAATCAACTGGTGCTCAAGGCTATCGAGGGAATCTTAAGTCAATCAAAACACCCACCGGTTATCATTGTTCAGGGAGATCACGGCTCCGGTGTTTTTTTTAGTCAATTGCGCAATCCTGATATGCGTACGGAACAATTTATTGAAAAAGCGATGGTGGAGCGATTTTCAATTTTGAATGCTATTTATATTCCAAATTCTAAAGGAGTTCCGTTTTCCCCTGATATGACACCCGTGAATACTTTTCGTGTAATTCTAAATCAATTTTTTCATACCCAATTGGATTTGCTGCCCAATAAAAGTTTTACCGAAGCCTTAGAGGATAAATTGACGGAAATCTCTCCCATCTTGGATAAGGCCAGCCTCTAAACCCCATAGCTTGCCAACCCGTTAAGATTCCGTTAAGGTCTGTAACTATATTTATAATAATGACTTAGGAGCGAAAAAATCTTGCATTTCTAACTGGACTAAAAAAGTCTGGTTAGATATAATCTTAATGGGGGAAATGAGTTATGAGATTTACGACTAAAACTGAATATGGGCTGGTTTGTCTGACCAATATGGCCAAGAGGGCTGATCTCCAGCTGGACCCTATCACCATTAAGGAGTTGGCAGGCGCTGAATACCTGTCACCCACCTACATGGAAAAAATTTTCCAAACTCTTCGGGCTGCCAATATTGTGACGGCACTGCACGGCAATCAAGGCGGATATGTACTTGCCCGCCAGCCGTCTGAGATTAAGCTGAAAGAAATCATTGATGCCTTAGAAGGGCAGACCTTCGATGTTTTTTGCGAACCTGACACTCGAAAAGAAATTACGTGCACGCATTTTCCGGCCTGCGGTATTAAGCCCCTTTGGGAGAAAACCAAAGGATTGCTGGACCGGTTTTATGACAAGGTTACGCTCGACATGCTGGCGAAAAATTTAATTAATACCGATGAACCGATTACCATTTGAGAAACTAAAATGACAGATAAAACAGTCAATATAGAAGATTTGGTCAACCGGGAATACAAGTACGGTTTTAAAACGGACATCGCCTCCGGTGTGACGGTCAAGGGTCTCAATGAAAAAACTATCCGCTTTATTTCTGAACACAAAAAAGAACCCGCGTGGATGCTGGAACACCGCTTGAGCGCCTTCCGCCATTGGGAAAAAATGAAAGAGCCCGAATGGGCGATTGTGAATTATCCCAAAATTGATTATCAGGACATTATTTATTACGCGGAGCACAAACAGGCTAAGGAAAAACCTAAAAGTTTAGACGAAGTGGATCCTGAGCTGCGCCGGACATTTGAAAAACTCGGCATTCCGCTTTTTGAACAAAAAAAGCTTGCGGGCGTTGCGGTTGACGCGATTTTTGACAGCGTTTCTGTTGGGACGACTTATAAAGCAAAGCTCAAAGAAGCCGGCGTGATTTTCTGTTCCTTCTCTGAGGCGCTTCTTGAATATCCCGATCTCGTAAAAAAATATATGGGATCCGTTGTTCCGGCTTCGGATAACTTTTTCGCCGCTCTCAACGCGGCGGTCTTCACGGATGGATCATTTGTTTATATCCCGAAAAATACGCGCTGTCCGATGGAGCTCTCGACTTATTTCCGCATCAACACGGAGGGTTCAGGGCAATTTGAGCGCACATTGATTGTGGCGGAAGAGGGAAGTTATGTGAGTTATCTTGAAGGCTGCACGGCGCCGAAGTTTGACACGAATCAATTGCACGCGGCGGTGGTCGAACTTGTTGCTATGGACAATGCCGAGATTAAATATTCCACGGTTCAGAATTGGTACGCGGGCGATCCTAAAACGGGCAAAGGCGGGATTTATAATTTTGTCACCAAACGCGGAAAATGCGTGGGCAAAAACTCTAAGATTTCATGGACTCAGGTGGAAACCGGTTCGGCGATTACCTGGAAATATCCGAGCTGTATTTTGATGGGGGACAATTCCATCGGCGAGTTTTATTCGGTCGCGCTCACCACCGGTCATCAGCAGGCGGATACCGGAACTAAAATGATTCATATCGGGAAAAATACCAAAAGCACCATTATTTCAAAAGGAATTTCCGCGGGACAATCTTCCAATACCTACCGCGGGCTAGTTCAGATCAATAAAAATGCCGAAGGAGCGCGCAATTACACGCAGTGCGATTCGCTTTTGGTCGGTTCAAAATCGAGCGCCAATACGGTGCCGTATATTGATACGCAAAATCAAACAGCGCAGATTGAACATGAGGCGACGACTTCAAGGATCAGCGGCGAGCAGTTATTTTATTTTCAGCAGCGCGGTATTGGTACAGAAGATGCGATGAGCTCAATTTTAAATGGTTTTTGCAAAGATGTGTTTCGTGAATTGCCCGGAGAGTTCGCGGTCGAAGCGACTCAGCTCCTGGGTTTAAAGCTTGAAGGGAGTGTTGGTTAATATGCTGTCGATTAAAAATTTACACGCGAAAGTCGCGGACAAAGAAATTCTCAAAGGTCTAAGCCTTGACGTAAAAGCGGGCGAAGTGCACGCGATCATGGGGCCTAATGGTTCCGGTAAAAGCACACTGACCAAAGCGCTGGCCGGACATCCTGATATTGAAGTCACTCAGGGACAGGTGATTTATCAAGGGCAGGATTTACTCGCCATGAAACCTGAAGACCGCGCGCTTGCCGGTATTTTTCTCGCGTTTCAATATCCTGTCGAAATTCCCGGTGTGAATAATGCCGGTTTCTTAAGGATGGCTTTTAATGCCCGCAGAAAAGTAAAAGGGCAGGATGAATTGGATCCGATTGAGTTTGATGAATATATTCAAGAAAAACTCAAAATTGTAGAGGCGCCGGCGGGATTTTTAGACCGCGCGGTTAATCATGGGTTTTCAGGCGGTGAAAAAAAGCGTAACGAAATTTTACAAATGGCGGTGCTGGATCCCGCGCTCGCGCTGCTTGATGAAACAGATTCAGGGCTTGATGTGGACGCGCTCCGTTCCGTGGCAAAGGGCGTGAATCAGCTTCGTAAACCTGAAAATGCCGTGGTGCTTGTAACCCATTATCAGCGCCTTTTAAATTATATCGTGCCGGATTACGTGCATATTTTGTCGGATGGAAAAATCGTCAAATCAGGCGGCAAAGAACTCGCGCTTGAAATTGAAGACAAAGGTTATGCCGGCGCGAGGAAATGACAGCTGCTATGACCGAACCTCAAATTTACCGGGAAAGTTTTTTTACCGCGCCGGATTTCGCGAAAAGCGGAACCCCCTGGCTGCGCGATATCCGCCAAAAGTCCTGGCAGCGCTTCCGCGAAATTGGTTTTCCAACCCGCAAACTCGAAGCCTGGAAATACCTTAATCTCGAAGCCCTTCTTAATCAGTCCTTTTTACCTGCTACCACTGACCGCTGCGGTTTTGTGGCGCTCTCTGATTTGAATCAGTATTTTTTTTCTCATAAAGAAACAAACCGGATTGTTTATTTTAACGGGCGCAATTGCCGCAATTTTTGCTCCGGTTTTGATCTACCTCCCGGCGCTTTTTTAAAACCGCTTTCTGAGGTTTTGCGGGACGCGCCGGGCTGGCTTAAACAGTATTGGCAGGAACGCGCGGGCAGGGAAGAAGACGGTTTTGCCGCGGTTAACGCGTTTAATTTTCATGAAGGGATCGTGCTTTATGTCCCAAAAGACACCAAAGTTGAAGCCCCGGTTCATTTGCTGTTCGCGGGCGGCGCGGAGTCTGAATGGCCTTCGGTTTTTTATCCTCGAATCGTGATTTGCTTGGAAGCGGGCGCGAAAGCCGAGATTGTTTTTGAATCGGTCGGCATTAAGAATGAAGCTTATTTTATGAATTCGGTATTTGATATTATTCTCGGAGAAAACGCGAATCTTAATTGGATCAATATCCGCGAGCAATCGGAAAAATCGCACCAGTTTTTTTTCGCGAATGTCCGGCAAGCTAAGGCGAGTCATTTAGAAATGGTCACGTTTTCGCAGGAAAGCGGTATTGTCCGCGATGAGATGAAAATTGATTTTACGGGGACCGAGGCGTCCTGCTCGCTTTCCGGATTGTCCATACTGTCGCACTCGAATCAGGTTTTTCAGCACATGCATGTTGAGCACGAAAAGCCGTCCTGCACGAGCCGGCAATTTTTTAAAAATATTCTCGCGGGGCGCGCCCAGGCGGAGTTTGACAGTCTTGTTCATGTGAAGCGTGACGCGCAAAAATCAGACTCATACCAGCTGAATAAAAACCTGCTGCTTTCCGAATCCGCGCGCGCGTACGCTAGGCCTCAGCTTAAAATTGACGCGGATGATGTTCAGTGCGCGCATGGAAGCGCGACGGGACAGCTGGATAAAGGCGAACTCTTTTATCTTCAAAGCCGGGGACTCCGTAAAGAAGTGGCCCGCTTTGTTCTGACTTATGGATTTGCAGAAGAGATTTTGCAGGGAATTCCTGTGGCGCCTTTGCGCCATAAGCTTGAACTCGCGGTCAAAGCGAAACTCGAATCCATCGCTTTCGGCCACGCGCTCGAAGAGGGGAAGAAGTAAAGGATGCAGACCATGGCTGCTTTTGATGCCCAAAAAATTCGAAAAGACTTTCCCGTTCTCGGTCAAAAAATGAACGGAAAGCCGCTCGTCTATTTGGACAATGCCGCCACTACCCAAAAGCCTCTTCAGGTCATTAACCGCATGGACGCGTTCATGAAAAATGAATACGCGACTGTTCACCGCGGAGTTTATATGTTCAGCCAAATGGCGACAGAAGAATGCGAGCAGGCCCGTGAAAAATGCCGGAAATTTATTAATGCTCGGAAGGTCTCCGAAATTATATTTACAAGCGGCACGACGGAATCCATTAACCTGGCTGCCGCGGGCTGGGGCCGCAAGTTTTTAAAAGCGGGGGATGAAATCATTGTTTCTCAGATTGAACATCATGCCAATATTGTTCCCTGGCAAATGCTCCGCGATGAAAAGGGAGTTGTTTTAAAAGTTATTCCCGTCAATGACCGCGGCGAGCTTATCCTCGAAGATTATAAAAAACTATTATCATCCAAAACAAAACTGGTGGCGGTAGGGCATGTGTCAAACGCGCTTGGAACCATTCATCCCGTTGAGGAAATCATCAAGCTGGCGCATCAAGCTGGAGCGAAAGTGCTCATTGACGGCGCGCAGGCGATCAGTCATCTCAAAGTGGATGTTCAGGCGCTTGATTGCGATTTTTACGCTTTTTCAGGTCATAAAATGTACGGTCCTACCGGGATCGGTATTTTGTACGGCAAGCAGGAAATCCTGGCGGTCATGGATCCTTATCAGACCGGCGGAGATATGATCGAGTCTGTGACGTTTGAAAAAACGACTTTCGCGAAACCGCCCCATAAATTTGAAGCGGGAACTCCGGCAATCGTTGAAATGGTGGGACTGGGGCAGGCTATTGATTATTTGTTGAGTATCGGTTTTGATAAAATTGAAGCCTATGAAAACGAATTGCTTCAGGAAGCATCAAAAAAGTTATTGGAAATTGAAGGACTGAAAATTATTGGGACGGCTGCCCGCAAGGCCTCGGTCATCTCTTTTACTTTGTGCGATATTCATCCTCACGATATAGGAACAATTCTTGATCAGGAGGGCGTCGCGATCCGAACCGGCCATCACTGCTCTCAAACAACCATGAAGCGTTTTAATGTTCCTGCCACCGCGCGGGCGTCTTTTTCATTTTACAATACGCGGGAAGAAATTGATGCGCTGGTGAAAGCTCTTAAAAAAGTTAAAGAGGTGTTCGCGTCATGAATAACGCCCCCGAACCCAAACTCAGTAAGCTTTATCAGGAAGTCATTCTGGATCACAATAGCCGTCCGCGCAATTTTAAGGAAATCCAAAGTCCTACTCAATATTCTCATGGCTACAATCCTTTGTGCGGCGATGACTATCATATTTATCTGCAAACGGACGCAAACGGTATTGTTCAGGATATTGGTTTTCAGGGCTCGGGCTGCGCGATTTCAAAATCAAGCGCGTCGATGATGACAACTTTCGCAAAAGGGAAATCGGTACAAGAAATTGCGGGCATTAAAGATAGCTTTTTGCATATGCTGACGCGGGACAAAATTTCGGATGAAGAGCGTTCTAAAATTGGACGCCTGACAATTTTTGAAGGCGTAAAAGAATTTCCGGTGCGTGTGAAATGCGCCACCATCGCCTGGCATGCGCTTGAAGACGCTTTGAAAGATGTAAAAGGAGGGCAGTCATGAGTGATGAAGCACCAGTTGTTGATGTTTACGCGGAAATGACCCCGAATCCGAATACGATTAAATTTTATTTGAACCGGCATTTTTTGGAAGCAGGTTCGGTGGATTTTCCGTCGAAAGAAAAAGCTCAAACTTCCGAGCTTCCCAAAAAGCTTTTTGAAGTAGATGCTGTCACTGGAGTTTTAGTCGGTAAGGATTTTCTTTCCGTTTCTAAAAAGCCGGAGGCGGATTGGGAGCCGATCGTAACGGCCGTGATTGAAAAAATCAAAGCGTTTGTTGTCTCAGGTGAGCCCGCGGTGGATCCTTCACTTTTGCGTTCCGATCATCCCGGTGATGAAGATGAAATTGAAAGAAAAATCCGGCAAATCCTTGACGAAGAAGTCCGCCCTGCGGTTGCTCGTGACGGCGGCGACATTATTTTCTACGGTTATCATGAAGGTGTTGTGACCCTCCATTTGCAAGGCGCCTGCAGCACCTGCCCGAGCTCCATCATGACCCTCAAAATGGGCGTCGAAAGCCGCCTCAAACAAGCTATCCCCGAAATCAAAGAAGTCGTCCAAGTTTAAAATTTTAGCCAAAGCTTATCTTTTTAATCTTGGCGGGTAAATTGTTCTCTTGCGAAAACGTTCGTCCCGCAAAACATATAATTCCGGTTTGAGCGGGACTCACTCGGCTCTCACTCGGATTCGCCATTCCATCGCGAATCCGGCTCGAGACGTTTCTTCAGAGAACCAATTTACTCATAAAGTTAAAGCCGAAGACTCTGCCTTGAGAAACGTCTGGAGCCCACGTTTTTGGATGGAATGTCCCCCTTGGGAGGATCCGTCCGTTTTTTGGCGGACAAAAACGGGGCGGAAGCGAGCGAAAACCACACAGCCCGGTGTTTATTCGTGGTTTGAGCGCTTTTGAAAGGAGAGGCTTTGGCTTTAGAGTAAAGAGCGCAAATGTCGCTGTGCTCAGAGGTTTGTAAGATTGATTTGTCTTTAAAATGCTTTAAAAATGCCGATACTTAAGCCATGCGTTTTCGCTTGATCGGCCTAACTCTTTTGCTTGCTCTGACAGTCCCTTCACGCGGTTTTACCGCTAATCCGCCCCCGACGCCGTCGTCAGCATCTGATGCTGAAGTTTTGTCTAAAAAAACCCGCGAAGAGCTAACCGAAAAAATTTCCGGAGAACGATTAGCTGAGGCCCCTGAAATTGAATCTGAGGAAACACCCGCGCCTGAAAATGCGGAAGTGTCCTTTTACGCACGTCAAATTAATTTGGAAGGCAACAGTGTGATCTCCGTAGAAGATATTGAGCCTTTGCTGAAAAACTTTGAAGGAAGAGAGGTTACGTTCTCGGAGCTGGCCGATCTCGGGAAAAAGCTGGAACACTTTTTCCGTGCCAAAGGTTACATGGCCTCTGTTTATGTTCCGCCTCAGCGCATTGAAGATGGAAGGGTCACGCTTCAGGCTGTGTTCTATAAAATGGGAGAGCTTTTGATCGAAGGACAAAAGTATTCGAGGAAATGGAAAATTCGCTCTTATTGGCATATCCCTTCGGGCGCCTACCTTAATTACGAAGCAATTCAGCAAAGCCTGATGGCGATGAATGAAAATCCGGACCGCGTTGTACGCTCTTATCTTCAAGCTGGAAAAAAACAGGGAGAGATGGACGTCCATTTAAAAGTGGATGATCATTTTCCGCTGCACGCGGGATACTCGCTGGATAATCAAGGTACCAAACTAACGGGCAATCAAACCAATGGTTTTACCGTCCGCTACAACAACTTACTCGGGATGGATGACATCTTTCTGGTGGGGACCTCTTTTGGCCGCCATTTTGGCGCGCTTTTTATTCATCACCTCGTTCCGCTGAATAGTTATGGGACACGTTTTATTTGGGGCTATTCACACTCTGAAGTTGAACCGAAGCATGAATTTGAGCCCTTTGGGATTCATGGAATGAGTGAAAACTATAATCTATCCATTCGGCAAAAAATAATTCGGACCCAGCGCATGTTTCTAGAAACGTATCTCGGATTCGATTTTAAAGAGCAGAGAACCAAGCAGTTGAGTATTACAAGCACTTGGAACCGATTGCGAGTTTTGTCCACCGGCGGGATTATGCAGTTAGCAGATAAATGGGGTTTTTGGTTATTGCAGCAAAACTTCTATTTTGGCATTCCGCTGGTCGGGGATCAGTTTCCGCTGACAAGCCGCGGCGCGGAGACATCGTTTTTTAAGTATGGTTTTGAAGTTGAAAGAGTCCATAAGCTTTTCTGGGGTACCCGCGGTCTGGTGCATTTTGAAGGGCAATTATCGCGCAATAAGCTTGTTCCCTCGGAGCAATTGTTTTTGGGGGGGATAGATACAGTACGGGGTTATGCCGATAATGATTATGGCGCGGATCAGGGGTTTTTTACGCGCGTGGAATATCAAACACCGTTATTCATCGTCCCTAAAAGCTGGAAGCTGCCTTATTTCACGGAGAATCTTAGGGACTCCGTGCAGCTGATCAGTTTCCTTGATCATGGGTATGGATTTCTAAGGCGCAGTGATGAAAATGAGCATAAAGAACGAAACTTATTGGGTGTTGGCGCCGGGTTTAGAATCCATTTTAGAAAATACATGTCTGGAACTTTCGAGTGGGGAGTTCCGCTCGGAGATCCAGGTCTCGTGGAAAGCAGTCCATCCCAGTTTCATTTCAAGTTTACTGCGGATGTATAAAGATTAACAAAAGGAGAAAGAAAGATGAAAGAAGCGATTGTTTCAAAAAGTATTATTGCGGCAGGTATGATCATCTCAGCTTTTTTAATCAGCGCGGGTTTGCGGGTGCCTAAACCGCTTGATCAGTTTCAGCTCGCGGTTGGCGGCAACGTTCTTTACCGGCTTGAAAAAACAACTGGGCGCGTCGATATTTTGATCCCTGCAGCGGAAGGTGCGTATCTGATTCCTGTTTGGCAAATGAGTCCTCAAACAACGGGTAAAGAGGGTATGTCAAAAGATGAGCAGGAAAAATGGGGAAAAATTTCAGTGGCGACTTCGCAGTATTTACGTCTTGCGCAGGGCATGCCCGCGCTGCAGCAAGAAGCTGCTAAAGAAGGTACCGCCGAAAAAAAATAATTTTCTTCGAAAGGTACAAGGTTCCAGGCGGCTTTTCTGGAACCTGGTACCTTATGCGTTGAACCCCCGGATTTGTCCGGGGGTTTTTTTGTTTAAAGCTTTTTTGTCCCCGCCGGATTTGTATTGGGGAAATCCCAAATTTTAACCTCCCGATAGGTTTGTATTCCTGCTCTACAAAGGGTATCTTTTACATAGCCTTTAATTTTCTGAAATAAGGAGCTATGTAAAGGATGCGAATGCAACTAGGCCGGCGCAAATGGATAAGCGTCTTCACAATGACGGCGTTCATTTTCTGCCAGGTCTCAAACGTTTATCCTTTGCCTACGGGTGAAGAAGTTATTTCCGGAACAGCTAGTTTTGATGTCGTGGACGGAACGACCATGAATATCACAGCTTCGGCCGATTCGATTATCAATTATCAATCGTTTAATATCGGCGCCGGTGAAACCGTTAACTTTTTCCTCCCGACCCTAGACGCGTTTACTTTGAACCGCGTGCTGGGAGATTCAGCAAGTAACATTCTTGGCAATCTTAACGCGAATGGAAACTTAGTGCTTGTTAACCAAAACGGTTTCTTTTTCGGGCCTTCCGCGAATGTGACAGTTGGCGGACTGATTGCCTCGACGCACGATATTACGAACCAGAATTTTTTAGCCCATAATTTTGTTTTCGCGGGAGACGAAGCACTTGAGGCGGCTAGTTCCTCGATTTTAAATTCAGGGTCGATCTTAACTCGTGACGGCGGCATGGCAATTTTGATTGCGGACGCGATTGAGAATCAGGGCACGATTGAAGCGCCTGTGGGGACGGTCGCGCTCGCGGCCGGGAAGATGGTGAGCGTTGGACTTTCCGCGAATGGCATGATTTCGATTGTGGTGGATGAGCCGACCGCCCGCCAGATTCTGGATAAAGACGGTAACCCGATTACGGAACAAATCAAAAATACGGGAACGATTTCCGCGCCCAGCGGCAAAGTTTCGATCACGGCCAAGGCCGTGGATCAGATTTTCGACAGCATCCTGGACGTTCAGGGATTTGTCCGAGCCGACAAAATGATTCAGAACAAAGACGGCAGTATCGAAATCATTTCTTCTAAAGGCATCAACATCACCGGTGAACTTTCCGCGAAAGAAGGCAGTATCAAACTGGAGGCGGAAGGCGATGTCCGGGCCATGGGCACGCTTGAAACCCAGTGGCTGGAAGAATACGGCGCCACGTTTAATGTCGGGGGCGTTTATAACATAGGGCTTTCCCATATTCAAAATTTGGATAATGCGGTGACGCTTAACACCGGCAATTACTCCGGAACCACGGGGGACGTTGCAGACATTATTGTGAATGATAATGCAGTGATAACGCTGACCGGAGCCGCCATTTTCCAAGCAGACAATAACAATGACGGCACCGGCGCGTTCACAATGAATGCTGGGTCCTCAATTGTGGGCGGTGGTTACGATCTGACGCTTTACACCGGACAAGCTTCCGCGCTGCGCTCGATCACGGGAGTCGGCGAATTAAAAATTTACGCCTCAACCGGAACTCCTGTTTACACAGCGAATAATAATATTTCCGGGGCTAAGCTCACCGTTAACTCCGGAACCTTCGATATTAATAGCAAGACGGTAACGCTCACTAGTGATTTTTCTGAAACCGGCGGGACTTTTCAAGATACGGGAAACGCGGGTCTCTTGGATCTTGCAGGAAGTTTTCTTCTTTCAGGCGGAACTTTTAATGCTCCGGCAAATTTGAATATCGAGCGCAGTTTTACGAAAACCAATTCTCCGACCTTTACGCACAATAGTGGAATCGTCACCTTTGACGGGGCTTACTCTGGCGATACCAGCTTTGATGCTTCGGGATTAACTTTCAATAAAGTAGTGTTCAACCGGACTCTTGGTCCTTTTGATTATACAAATCGGACTTTCACCATTGCTTCCGGGACTATCGTGCCGCTTGGGAATTCACCGACAACCACCTTGAAGAATGTTTCAGGATACAATGCTTCTTCGTATATTTTGGCAAATAACGGCACGATCACGCTGGGTACGGGAACTTGGACGAGCGCCATTGATGTCTTTAACAATGCGGGCACTGTTTCAGGCAGCATTGACACTTGGAATCAGGCGGGCGGATATACTAATACCGGAACCACAACGCTCTCGAGCCTTTCCAACTTGGATATCAACATGAGCGGCGCGAATAATATCGGATCTCTCACCAATTCCGGAACCGCGACGTTTACGACTGCTGCCAGTCCCAATATTAATGTCGAAGGAAGCTTCGTCATCGCGAACACAAGTTCCTTCACGACTAATGCTCTCTTAACGATGGATGGAACCACCAATGGAGGCTGGACCGCGCCTTCGAGTACTTCTTTGGATGCGAGCGGTTACAGTTTTAGCAAAGTCATTTTTAACCGCAGTTATAACGATGTTTCGAGCGCGCCCACTTTGACGATCGCGTCGGGAACCACCGTTCCTTTGGGCAATTCACCGTCTTCCACGGTCAATAACATTTACGGCTTTGGTTTGAAACAGACGCTGACCAATAATGGAACCATCACGCTCGGTACGGGAACTTGGACGAGCGCCTTCGATGTCTTGAACAATGCTGGAACGATTTCCGGAAACATTACCACCTGGAATCAATCAGGAAGTATTTCCAATACTGGAACCGTCTCTCTCTCCAGCCTTTCGACCTTGGATTTAAATACCAGCACTGGTAACAATATCGGATCCTTTTCGAATACAGGCACCGCCTCTTTTACCGTGGCCGCCACTCCCAATATTAATATCGAAGGAAGTTTTACGGTTGCCAACACAAGTTCTTTTACGACCAATGCTCTTTTGACAATGGACGGATCTACCTATAATGGCAATACAACTCTGGATGCGAGCGGTTATTCCTTTAATAAGGTCGTATTCAACCGCACGCTGAATGATGTAAACGCCAATCCCACATTGACAATTGCTTCGGGAACAACCGCGCCGCTGGGGAATACTCCGACCCTGACGCTTACGAATCAAAGTGCTTTTGCGGTTTACGGTTTAACCAACAACGGAACCATTACTGCCGGAACGGGGACTTGGACAACAAGTATGGATGGAACGTTTTCAAACACTGGAACGGTGGCTCTCCTGGGAACCACGGGAGTTTCAGGCCTGACCAATGATATTGATTCCGGGACTTGGGAATACCGCGGCAACGGCGACGGTAACGCGGACACGTTTACAATTAAGGATTTTGGTTCGACGGATTATTTTCATCTCACGATTAATAGCACTGACGCGAATGATGTTTATCAGCTTGGCAGCGGGCTTGCGATGGACGGCACGCTCACGATTACTTCCGGCATTTTGTCGATGAACGGAAATAACATTTCGGACGCGGCTGGCGGTGCCGCGGCGGCTCTTGGTAATATTGCTGGGACTTTAAGATTGCAAGGTATCGAGTCAGTTTTCTGGACGACCAATGATATTGATTCAGGAACGTATGAATATGTCGGCAGAAATACCGTTGAAAACTTGACCATGCTTCAGTTTACGGGCGCGGATTATTACAATCTTACGATTAATGATACGAATATCAATAAAGCAGCATTCCGCCACGCGAGCGCTTTGGATGTGGATGGCGGAATTACGATCACCTCCGGTACGCTGGATTCCAATGGCCAGAATATTAACGTCGCAGGCGGATGGTCAAATGCCGCGACGTATACAAGCGGCGCGAACACGGTAACTTTTGACGGAACAGGAAGTTTAGTCACGGGCGGCACAGGAACGGGGAATGACTTCAATAATATGGTGGTGTCTGCCGGCACGCTGACGGTAAACACGAATGATTTGGACATCGACGGCACACTGCAAGTAAGCGGCGGCACTCTTAATATGAATGGCCGCGCAAATACGGTGGGCGGGCTTGTGACGGTAAGTGGCGGAGTTTATCAATCGTCTACCGCGACGAATACGTTTAATAATGGATTGACCGTGTCATCAGGAACGTTTACCGGCTCATCAGGGACAGTGGATATTAATGGAGCGAATTTGATATTAAGCGGGGGAACTTTCACGGCTCCATCAGGAAATTTAAATATTTTGTACGGTTTTACAAAGTCCAACAGTCCTACATTTAATCATAATAGTGGAACGATAACTTTTGACGGCGGCGGGGCAAGCGCCATCGACGCTTCGGGGCTTACGTTTAATACGGTCGCGATTAGTAAAGACAATTCTAATCTCAGTGTAACCATCGCGGCAAACACAACGATTCCGCTCGGGAATTCACCAACCACAACGGGGTATATCACTAATAACGGAACGATTACGGTTGGGACCGGTACATGGACTTATAATGGAACGTATGCCTTAGCAAATAACGGAACGA
>CAZEFF010000025.1:15281-27693 GCA_964511315.1 uncultured bacterium
ATACATTCGCGTCAGCGGCGGTCAGCAAAGACAATTCCAATATTAGTTTTACGGTGGGTGCCAACACAACTATATCTTTGGGGAATTCACCAACCACAACGGGGTATATCACTAATAACGGAACGATTACGGTCGGGACCGGTACATGGACTTATAATGGAACGTATGCCTTAGCAAATAACGGAACGATTTCGACTAGTTTGACGGCCATGGATATTAATAGCGGAGGTTTTACTGCGGCCAATGGATCTTCATTCAGCATGTCGGGGACGACATGGAATGTCGTGGGTGATTTGACGATTAATTCAGGAGCCACATTCCCAACCGGATTAAACGTAACCTTCGATGGCGGAGGCCCGAGCACGGTCACAACTTACAATGGCTATACATTCGCGTCAGCGGCGGTCAGCAAAGACAATTCCAATATTAGTTTTACGGTCGGCGCCAACACAACAATATCTTTGGGTAATTCGCCAACCACAACCGGTTATTTCACCAACAACGGTACGATTACGGTCGGGACCGGAACATGGACTTACAACGGATCAAACGCCCTGAGCAATAACGGAACAATCTCATTGCGGGGCACAACGGGATACAGCGGAACCGCGGATACGGATAGCGGTACTTGGGAATATGTGGGAGATGGCGACGGAGTATCGGATACGTTCAGCCTTCTTGATTTCGGCGCATCGGATTATTTTAATCTTACAATTAATATGACCGACGCGAATGATATTGCCCAGCTTACGGCAGGATTGGCAATTAACGGGGCTTTGACTGTAACGTCCGGCATTCTTTCTCTAAATGGCAATAATATTTCTGATATTGCCGGTGGAGCCACCGCGACACTGGGAAATATCGCGGGAACAGTTCGTTTGCTTGGCAGTGAAACTGTTTTTTGGTCAACGAATGATACGGATTCCGGAACTTATGAATATGTCGGCACCGGCGGACCGTACACAATCAAAGATTTTGGTGCGTCTGACTACTACAACCTCACCATTAACGGCAGCGGCGCAACGTTTAATTTGGGCGGTGCTTTGGATGTGAATGGAAGTGTGACATTGTCGGCCGGTACGCTAGGTTCCAATAGCAATGACATTACTGTCGGAGGCAGTTGGACGGACACAGGTAGCGGCAGTTTCACGGAAGGCATCCAGACGGTAACATTTGACGGCACTGGGGCGATCAACGCGAATGAGGCCTTCTATAATGTAACAATCAATACTCCCGGGACAGTGACTTTGGCCGGGGCGTTTGATGTGGATGGTGCCTTCAATTTATCATCCGGAACTTTTAACCAATCGACGAGTACCATGAATGTGGCGGGAAATTTTGCGCTTTCAAACGGTACCGCTTTCACAAAATCTTCAAATAGTTCGGCGCTCACTTTTGATGGAGCAGGATCTTTGACGGACAGTAACGCGACAAAACAAGACCTCGGCGCGGTGACTGTTGGCGGAACAACAGTAACCCGCACGCTTGGGGCTGCAACCAAGATGACGTCGCTGACAATCAACAGCGGCGATACCTTGTCCCTCGCTGGATATGATTTTTCATTTAGTTCCGCGGCCGCGGTCAGTAACAACGGAATTTTCCGTCTTCAAGGCAATGAAACTTTGACTAATGTAAACAATCTCGATATAGATTCGGGTGAGGTTCGTTATGTCGGAGACGGAGCCGGGGGATTATCTTCTTTTACTATTAAAGATTTTGGCGCTGGTGTGGACTATTTCAATTTAAAAATCACAAATTCGGATACCACAAACGAAACATTTACCGCCGGCGGGAACCTGGATATTAATGGAGCTTTAACCATCACATCAGGCATTTTTGCTCAGGGTGCGAACACAATTAATTTGGCGGGAAATTTTGATTTGAGTTCCGCGGCATTGGGCTCTTTTACCAAAGCTACCGGAGGTCAGGCGCTGACGCTGGATGGGACAACAACGACCTCTGTTTTCACAAGTCCCCAGGTGAGTCTTGGGGTGGTCATTTTGAATAAGACCAATGCGGATTCAGCTCAAAACCATGTGGATATGGATAGCAATCTCACCATGGATACTTTAACGGTTGAAACAAATAATGAATGGCAGCTAGGAAGCAGCTTGACGCTTAACGGTACTGGATCGACGGCGGACGTGCTTGTTTTTAATGGAACTGGATCCTTAACCCATTTTAGTCAAACAATAAACTACGCCGCGACCAATTCAGGCGGAAATGTGAATGTCGCGAATGTGACTTATGGGGCGCTTACATTTTCCGGCAATGAAACCTATGTTTTGACCGGCAATACAACCACGGCGGGAACCATCACAATAGGCGCGACATCAACTCTCGACGCGGTAAGCGGCAGTAATTATCAGCTTAACGTCGGAGGAAACTGGGCCAACAGCGGCACATTCCTTGCGCGTTCCGGAACCGTCGTTTTTAATGGTACAACTTCGGTGACGGCTTCAAATTCAGCATTCAATAATCTGCAGCTGGGTACTGGTACGGCCGGCGGATCGCTTACCACCAATGTAAACCTTGATGTCGACGGAAATTTAACGGTGTTAAACGGCGGCGCGACTGCGCTGAATATTTCTGGGGATCAATTAAATGTCGGCGGAAATTTCAATCTCACTAATTTAGATACGTATACTGATGATGGCTCAACAACCCTCGTTTTTGACGGCTCAGGGTCTAGCACGTTAACGAGCGCGGGAAAAACATTGGCAGCCATGACTGTGGATGGAACCGCCAAGACCATTCAGCTTGGCGATGCTTTAACGGTGGATGCTGCGATTGTGGGCGCCGATGACATCTTGGATTTGAATGGGAATAATTTTGGATTTACGGGCGCGAATACTTTAGATAATAACGGAACATTCCGTCTTCAGGGCGGCGAAACAATCAGCAATTTTACCAACGACACAAACTCGGGAACAACGAACTATAGCGGCACAGGAAGCTACACGACATCGCTGGTTGCGGGGAACAATTATTACAACCTGACCTTCAGCGGAAACGGCGGAGTATGGGAACCGAATGGAGCTGTGGATGTGAACGGCGCGTTGACGGTTTCGACCGGTGCTACGTTTGATATCGATGGTCAGAATTTAGATCTCACCGGCGGCAGTTTCTCAAATGACGGCACACTGAGGATGCAAGGCGGAGAAACGCTCACGGCATTTACCAATGATACGAATTCGGGGACGATTTCTTATGATGGCGCAGGGACCTATGCGAGTTTGGCTGCTGGAAATAACTATTACGGATTAACCATTGCTGGAAACGGCAGTTTTACGGCAGCCGCAGCGACCGATGTGAATGGAAGCTTTACTCAATCCGCAGGCACATTTACCGCGCCATCCTCGAATTTTAACTTGGCAGGCAATATGATACGTACGGGAGGAACCTTTGCGCATAACTCTGGTACCGTCATCTTAGATGGTACCGCAGATCAGGCGCTCACAACGAATGGCGCTGCATTTAATGACTTTACGGTAAATAATACCGGAGTCGCGGGTAGTGATGACATTACTTTCACTGGGAATTTTGATGTGGACGGTATCTTTACTCTTTCGGACGGGCATTTTCACGCGCCGGCAGCCATGACGGTGGGGGATGATTTTCTCTTCACAGGAGGGACGTTCGACTCCAACAGCGGTACGGTGACACTCGACACAACCTCGATGGCTGATGTGAATGTGAATGGAGCGGGTACCGGCAGCATCAGCTTTTATGATTTAAGTATTACGACTCCCGGAAAAACAATCCGCCTTGGCGCGGGGGATACTTTTAATATCACGCATGCTACAACGTGGACCGTGACCGGATCATCGGGAAATAACGTTGTGCTAGAAAGCACGAGCTCGGGGAATGCCGCAAATGTTAATCCAGCGGGTACCAATTTTAGTTATGTGAGCATGAAAGATATGAATAATATCAGCGGCAATGCCATCAATTGTTCGGCCGGATGCGTGAATAACGGCGGTTTATCAGGAAGCTGGGGAATCGGCGGTGCTGTAGCATCTGCCGCACAAGCCCAGCGGGTCTTATCATCCGGGACATTAGATTTGACGACGGTCATTATTAATCAGCTTGCGGATACTGTTGGCGGTATCGGAGGGAATGGATTCAATTCTGGCGGCGGCACCGCAATTATGATTACCCCGGATGGCGCTGTGAGTGTCGCTCCAGTCTTAGCACACGCGGCTCCGGCGTCAACAGCAACCTCATCGTCTTCTTCGGCTGTGACACCACAGCCTGCGAAAAGTGATTCTCCATCACAGCGGGATAATAGTGGAAACAATCGTTTACAAGGCGGCGGGCCGGGGGATGGCGGGCCGGGTCCGAATGGCGGAGGGCCTCGTGGTGTTTCTAAAGACGCGAGTCATCGCGAAGATGTTTGGAATTTCTTCGAAGATATTGATAAGACAAAATTTAAAATGGTGGTTCTCGTTTATGAGGGCGCTGTATTTGTTCAGAACTATGATCCTGCTGGCAAGGTTACGTCGCAGAAATCAGGGGTATTGGTGAAAGAAGCGATGACGACGACCGTGGAGTGGAACGGAACTCCTGAAAAACCGTTAAAAGTCGCGAAGAAACTTTCCGGGTTTGCCGGATTTTTAGGGTTTGGCACTCAGTTGGCTACCAATTACAAAATTAAAGAAGTCGCCAAGCGAATGCTGAAAAATTATAAGGGGGATACAAATGCGTAAGCTGTTTTCATTTATGCCTATGTTTTTTCTTCTGTTTATTCTGCCAATGGTTTGTGTGAGCGCGGAAGAAGGCGGCCGTAATATCGCCACAAGAAGTGTGATTATTGCTGAGCTTAAGGGGCCTGTTCAGGTGAAAATTCGGGAATTAAAAGATTGGCGTGATGCTCATCCGGGGGATGTTTTGCACGAAATGGATGAAATTCGAACAGCTGCCGGCGGTTTTGCTCTCTTGCTGCTTGATAAGGATGGTGAAACGGGAAAGATGGAACTTAAGGAAAAAAGCCATTTGAAGCTTTCTACCATGAAAATTGACAGCACGAGTTTAGATAAAACCACTTATCTTGACTTAGCAATCGGTAAGGTGCTCGTGCATGCCCAAAAATTAAAAGCGGACTCAAAATTTGAAGTTAGAACGCCGACAGGCACGGCCGGCGTGCGCGGAACGGTTTTTGAGGTTAGTGTCGAGGAATAGACGACGATTAATTCATCCCTAAAGACCGAATTTCCACAGAATTTCTCCTTAGGCCCGATTTTGGGTACCATTCGACAACCCACCTAGTTTTGTTTATACTACTACACTTCATAACATCAGTGTTTGTATTGGGATACGTATAAATGGCGAATATTCTAGAAGAAGTTAAAAAGCGGATTCTTGTCATCGACGGCGCTATGGGAACCATGATCCAGTCATATAAGCTGGATGAGGCGGGTTACCGGGGCGAAGTCTTTAAGAATCATCCTCAAACCATTAAGGGAAATAATGACGCCATCGGCATGTCCCAGCCCAAAATCCTGGCCGACATTCATAATGCCTATCTGGAAGCCGGCGCCGACATACTTGAAACCAATACCTTTAATGCGCAGTCCATTTCGATGGCGGATTATGGGTTTGAAAAATACTGTTATGACCTGAATGTTCACAGCGCGAGGATCGCGAAAAAATGCGCGGAAGAATGGACTAAGAAAACTCCGAATAAACCGCGTTTTGTGGCCGGCTCTATCGGTCCTACAAATAAAACGGCGTCACTATCGCCCAATGTGAATGATCCGGGTTTCCGCGGTGTGACTTACACCCAATTGGTGGAAGCTTATACCGAACAAATTCGCGGACTCATGGACGGAGGCTGCGATTTGCTTCTGCTCGAAACAGTTTTTGACACGCTGAATTGTAAGGCCGCGATTTTTGCCGCGCTTCAGTATTTTGAAAAGTCCGGCAAAAAACTTCCGCTGATGGTGAGCGGAACAATTACGGATAAAAGCGGCCGCACGCTATCGGGGCAAATGCTTGAGGCGTTTTGGAATTCCATCAGTCACGGAAATTTATTTTCTGTGGGTCTCAACTGCGCGCTTGGTGCCGATGAAATCCGCCCCCATATTGAAGAGCTTTCCCGGGTCGCGGATTGTTACGTCTCCACTCATCCGAATGCGGGGCTGCCGAATCAATTCGGCGGTTACGACGAAACGCCTGAAATGATGGCCGCGGTCATCCGTCAAATGGCGGAGGAAGGGCATGTCAATATCATCGGAGGCTGCTGCGGCACAACACCCGCGCATATCAAAGCGATGTCGGAAGCTGTTAAGAATATTCCTCCGCGAAAAATTCCGGATGTTCCTAAATACACAAAACTTTCGGGGCTCGAGCCGCTTACATTGCGTCCGGACAGCAATTTTACGAATGTTGGCGAACGCACCAACGTCACGGGATCACCTAAATTTTCAAAAGCCATTTTGTCCGGCGACTACGATGAAGCCTTGAAGATCGCGAAACAGCAGGTGGAGTCAGGCGCGTCGATTATTGATGTTAACGTGGATGAAGGCCTTCTTGATTCTGAAGCTGTGATGAGAAAGTTTCTTAATCTTATTTCGTCTGAGCCTGAAATCTGCAAAGTTCCCATTATGATTGACTCCTCAAAATGGTCCGTCATTGAAAATGGACTGCAATGCCTTCAGGGAAAGCCGGTGGTCAATTCCATCAGTTTAAAAGAAGGCGAAGAAGCGTTTAAAGAAAAGGCCCGCAAAGTTCGTCTTTACGGCGCGGCGGTGGTGGTCATGGCCTTTGATGAAAAAGGACAGGCCGATACGGCTAAGCGCAAAGTCGAAGTCTGCGTTCGCTCCTACAAAATTTTGACCGAGCAAGTTGGATTCCCGCCCGAAGATATATTTTTTGACCCCAATATTCTTACCATTGGGACGGGCATGGAAGAACACAATAATTACGCGGTGGAATTTATCGAAGCCGCGCGTGAAATCAAACGTCTTTGCCCGAGGGCGCATGTTTCGGGCGGCGTCAGCAATTTGTCCTTTTCGTTCCGGGGAATTAATGCTGTCCGCGAAGCGATCCATTCCGTTTTTCTTTATTACGCGATTCAAGCGGGCATGGATTCGGGGATAGTGAATCCGGGTCTTCTTACCGTTTACGAAGAGATCCCTAAGGATTTGCTCGGCCTCGTTGAAGACCTTGTTCTGAACCGCCGGCCTGACGCGACCGAAAGGCTTCTGCAATTTTCTGAAAATTTAAAAAGCGAAAAAAAATCTGCGGTCAAGGAACTTGAGTGGCGCAAAAAATCCGTTGAGGAAAGGCTCTCGCACGCCTTGATTAACGGGATTACCGACTTCATTGACGGTGATGTGGAAGAAGCTCGGAAAAAGTATCCAAAACCGCTGACAGTCATCGAAGGCCCGCTCATGGACGGAATGAGAATCGTCGGTGATTTATTCGGCGCCGGAAAAATGTTTCTCCCGCAAGTGGTCAAAAGCGCGCGCGTCATGAAAAAAGCGGTCGCGATTCTTACGCCTTATATCCAGCTTGAAAAAGAAAACTCCGGCGCGAAAAATGCCGGGAAGATTTTGATGGCGACTGTGAAAGGTGATGTTCACGATATTGGTAAAAATATTGTGGGGGTAGTGCTCGGCTGCAACAATTACGAGATTATTGATTTGGGTGTGATGGTTCCGCTCGAAACGATCTTAGCGGAAGCAAAAAAACACAATGTGGATATTATCGGGCTCAGCGGTCTTATTACGCCTTCGCTTGATGAAATGATTTATGTGGCTCAGGAGATGGAGAAGCAAAAATTGAAACTTCCTCTTTTGATCGGCGGGGCCACGACTTCAGTGATTCATACCGCCGTCAAAATTGATCCCGCTTATTCGGGGCCTGCGGTTCATGTTCTTGATGCCTCCCGCTGTGTGGAGGTAGTTGGGAATCTTTTGAGTCCTGATCGTAAGGGTGATTATGGGCGTAAGAAGAAAGCCGATTATGACGAACTGCGCAAAGAACATGAAGCGAAACGCTCTAAAGTGAAACATACTTCAATCGAAGAGGCACGCAAAAACCGCCTTCCGATTGATTGGAAAAAATCAGTCATCACAAAACCTTCTTTTTTAGGGCTGAAAACTTTTGAAGATTACCCTCTTGACGCGATCTCTAAATATATCGATTGGACGCCTTTCTTTCTGACCTGGGAACTTAAGGGCCGGTACCCTGAAATTCTTAAAGACGCCAAATTGGGGACTGAAGCGCAAAAACTTTTCACGGATGCCCAAACATTATTAAAGGAAGTCATCGCGAAGAAATGGCTTAAGGCGAAAGCGGTGATTGGCCTTTTTCCCGCGAACGCGGCAGGGGATGATATCGAAATTTTTGAAGATGACGCGCGTAAACATCCGCTGACAATGATTCATACCCTTCGCCAGCAAGTTGAAAAAACAGATGGGCGATTTAATCTCGCGTTAAGTGATTATATTGCGCCGAAAGAATCCGGAGTTTCTGATTATATGGGATTTTTTGCGTGCACAGCCGGCCTTGGAATTGATGAACATGTGAAGCGCTTTGAGAAAGCGGGGGATGATTACAATTCTATTATGTTAAAAGCCCTTGCCGACCGTTTAGCCGAAGCCTTTGCTGAGCTTCTTCATGAGCGGGTGCGCAAAGAATTTTGGGGTTTCGCGAAAAATGAAAAGCTTTCCGCTGAGGAATTGGTCCGTGAAAAATATCAAGGCATCCGGCCCGCGCCGGGCTACGCGGCTTGCCCTGATCATACCGAAAAAAGAATTCTTTTTGATTTGATTCATGCGGAGAAAAACGCCGAAGTTAAACTGACTGAAAGTTTTGCCATGTGGCCCGCGGCCGCGGTTTCAGGTTACTATTTCGCGCATCCTGAGGCCCGATATTTCTCGGTTGGAAAGATTGAAAAAGACCAAGTTGAGGACTATGCCCGCCGTAAGGGTATGTCTCTGGCTCAGGCCGAAAAATGGCTCTCACCTAATTTAAACTATTAAAATCTCGGACCGCGCAGGTTGTATCTCTCAAAAGAATCCAATATATAGCAAATAATAACAATTTATAGCCTACCGCATTTGTAGTTTTAGGGCTCCCCAGTTACACTTCTTATAAATACAAAATAACATAACTTTCTAAACGGCTGCACGCAGCCAGGCAGGCTATGGCAAAACCGAAAAAAGGGTTCACTCTGCAATTAAAGTTTACTGCGCTTATCACGCTTTTCGCGTTTTCATTTACAAGCGTGAGCTGGTCGGCCCCGATCCAATCACCTTCCGAAGTTGTCTTTGAGCCGCTTGCCCGGCGAATTTCTATTCCGGATTCCTTGGGACATATCGAAGAAGTTTTTACCTCCGCAGATATAAAAAATTTAGATGCTCCCACGCTCATCCAAATTCAAGACGCCCATGCCAATCCGAACGCCCAGAAAAATATTCATGATCTGATCGCGTATTTAAATCAGGAATACGGAATTAAACTTCTTATGCTTGAAGGCGCGGCAAGACCGCTTTCACCCGAGCTGTATAAAATTTACGAAAAAGATCAGCCGAACAGGGAACTCGCGAAGCGGCTTTTTGAGTCGGGAGAATTTACCGGCCCAGAACTCTTTCTCTTTGATCAGCTTCTCGAGAATCAGTGCAAAGATAAATGCGTCAGCGCAATGGGTATGGAAGATGCCGAAGCCTACGCGAAAAACGTCATCCTCTACCGGGAAATTATAAGCCATGACCGGGATATCGCAAACGAACTGAATCAGCTGAGCATGAAGTTTGAAAAGAAGGCCAGCAAGCTTTTGAATCCGGAGCTGCTGGCGTATTTTAAGACGGCTATGCGCAATCATGGACGGGATCATTTCTCAGCAGCCTCCCTGGATGAACTCCAAAAGCTTGCCAAAGAAAAGGCGGAGCTTGATCTGGAAAACCCAAAAAACCAAACCGAATTTCCTATGCTTGTGCGCTGGTTCCGTCTGCGCCTGATTGAGAAGGGGCTCGATAGCTCGAAAGCGCAAAGCGACCGCAAAAGACTTCTTGATTGGATGAAAAATCAAAAAATGGATAAAGCGCTGATCCAAGAAATTGAAAATCTTTCGGACAAAACCGTTTCGATCCGCGCGGTGCTTGAAAAATTTTACGAACAGACCTCCGTCAAAGGATTCCGTTTTCAGGATTTTCCGGATTGGACCCGCTGGGCGGGTTTTACGGGCCTCTCGCAGGAAATTGACGCGAAGCGGCTGATGGGGGAAATGGACAAAACCTCGCAAGTCCTTTTGAACGTACTCGCGAAGACTAAGGATGAAAAAGAGTTCATCGCTTTGTACGGAAGTTTTCTGAGCTTAGAGAAGCTTTTAAAGCTTCAGCTGACTCCTGATGACTGGAATCAGGTTCTAAACGGAAAAGAAAATTTCCTTCCTTCTTTTTTATCCCGGGATCTGAATGATCAGAAAGTTTCCATGAAGAACCTCGACATGGCTTTTGAAAAAGCGTTTAGATTTTATGAGGCTGCGAAAAACCGTGAAGCGTATTTTATTCAAAAAATCGAAGCGGAGATGAAGCGGAAGAAACAAGATAAGGCTGTTTTTGTGGTCGGCGGTTTCCATGATCAAGGGATGCGTCAAAAAATGAAGCAGAGGAATTTTAATTTTGTTTCCATTGTTCCGCGCATTACGGAGATTGATTCGAAGCGTGAAGATAAGCTGTACCGCGACGCCATGATGGAATCATCAACGGTACAGCATTTTCTTCGCCAGCAATCCTTGGCGGGCATGCTTCCTTCCGAGCAGAATCTCATCGGGAGAAAATATAGAATCGATGTTCTATCCCGCAGTATGGCCGGTATTTCTGGGACAATTCGGAAAGGGACCATTCTTGATCAGTTAAAATCCGCTCGCTCCGGCCAGGAGCTTAATGCTCCCGGCACTTCGCAAGGCGGACTTGAAGTCCGCCGCTCAGAAGTTCGCCAAGCAGAATCACCTAGTTTCTATACGGAGCGCGCATTCATTAAAGTTGATCAAGAAATCATGGCATTTGCGCACAGCCCCGATAGCAAGTATCTGGCGTTTGTCGCGAAAGAAGGCGGCGGTTCGATGCTTAATATTTTTGAGCTTAAGAAAAATGATCTTGGCGTAGTAGAAGACACGGTCCTCGTTTTGAAGCAGCCGTTTAGCGGATATCCATTAGAAGTTTTGTTCGATCCGCTGGGGCATTCGATTCTTGCCGCGAGTGAAGCGGGTATTCATATTTACAGTCTTCAAAAAAATTCTGATGGTGCCATAACCGGGGTTTTGCCCGGGCCTGTGAGGACTGAAGAATTTCCAAATGTGAATTCTACCTATTTTGAAAAGGCTGCGTTTAGTCCGAATGGCCGCTGGCTAGCAGTGACCAGGCGAGGCGGGAACGAAAAATTGATTCTGTACCGGGTTGACCGTAATGCGCTAGGGTCTATTTCAGGTATCGCGCCGGTTTCAGATGCCCCAAGCCCAGCGAACGATAGAATCAAATCAATCGCCTTTAGTCATAGAGGAGAGACTCTCGCATTAGGACGGGAAGGTTCAAAAATAAATATCTACAATTTGATATTTAATGAAGCGGCCGGAACGGCGGAAATTGACCCGTCAAGTATTGAAGTCAAAACTACGGAAGATTATACCGGTTGGATGATCAGTATTGATTTCAGTTTGAATGATCAATTTATTCTTTGCGGAAGCAATAATATCGGAATTATCGAACTTATTCGAGATCGCGCGGGGCAAATTATAAGTGCGCGGTTGGTGCTCGCGGATGACAGCAAAATCAGCCAGGGATCGGTGACAAGCGGCTACTCTCCAAGCGGCGCGGAAATTCTCATCGCGAAAAATGATGATAACACTATGGGATTTTACCGTGTGAACGATGACGCGGATAACCGCAAGCTTTTAGGCCCTTTTGGGGAAACCAGACTGCCGGAAACTGTTTTTCGGGGTATCCGGTATTTCCAAAGAGCTGAATTCTCCGCCGATGGCAATCAAGTTTATGTCATGCATCATCCAAATTTAATCGGAATTTATAATGTGAGGTATCCGGAGGGAATGACTAGACCGGAGCCGTCTAAAGTTGAGTCAGTCAAAACCCCGGAAGGAGTAAACGATCCTGGCGAGGCAACTGTCTTAGAACAAATGAAGGGACTTGAGACCACAAAGGAAGCGCTTACCGAAAGACTTCCAGGTTTACCGCTGGCGGCGCGGGCAACCATTACCAGAATGCTCAAGAAAAATAAAGATGCGCTCAGAAAGCTTCAAGCAAAGCTGGAGCAAATTAGAAAAAAATCGGAAGAAAAATTAACAGAAAAAGAAGCTGCTCCTCCAGAAGCCCCTGCGCCGGCAGCTGTTAAAGCGCCGAATGATCAGGCGCGCATCCATCTGAAATTGCGCTCGCTTAAAGAATTT
>CAZEFF010000026.1:0-26785 GCA_964511315.1 uncultured bacterium
TTCGGCGGCTTAAAGAAACTTATAATGTCCGCATTCAGGATATTAATCACGCGAGAAAGCTAGACATCCCAACCATCGAGTTTTCTGAAGTTAACCTTGAAAATTTTTGGAAAGATCAGGAAATCGTTGACCGCGCGCTTTGGGAGCTGCGTAATGGCCGGCTTTTTCATATCGATATTCTCGGAAGCCTTCACCAGCACAATATTATCCCTGTGGACTATACCCAGGGCGGTTTCGATGTGGAGTATTTAGGAGTTAAGGGGATTCCGGCGCTTGAATTGCTGGAAGAAGATCTAATTTCCTTCGGAGAAAGCAGGACCACTCTGGCTTCTGATTCACAGACTTTCCGCTCTCAGATGTGGGCGGTTTTGGGAGATGGGCTTACGATTATCAATTCGTGGTATTCCGATATTAACCCGGTCGCTAAAGCAACGGCCGTGCGGCATTTTATTGATCAGGGAGGGCTGCCGACCTTGGGCCAGGGTATTCTCGGACAAAATACACAGCTTTACGGAGAGCGTGAAGCCAATTTCCTAATTTTCTGGGGGCATAACGAAGCAAAAAAATTCAAGGATGATAAAGTCAATCTGCCCTATGTTTATCTTTATCCGGACCAGGGGACCGGCCTGGTTAATATTGATTATGAAATGTCCCGAGGTTATTCCGACCAGGGGGCGATCGTGACATTCTTTAAAAGAGATAAAGGGGGCAAGATTACGGGATTCCGGCGCTGGGGTTACCGTCCTAAATCAAAAGTGATTGAAGATCTTACATTTGAAGATATTGAACAGCTTGATGAGAAACAGCGGGAATTTCTGGAGACTTTGGCGGATGGGCCAAAGTTTATCTCCTGGTACCGTAAGAAAGCGCTCGCCCAGATCCTTTCAGATGCGGCCCGTCTTCATGATGAAGCCGTTCAAAAACAACGCCCGGAAAAAGCGGCTTATTTCGCGGAGATTATTGAAAAAACAAAAGAACTTGTTCAGCAGCGCTCAGAAATCCGCTCAAACGTGATATCTCAAAAATTGACACTTGAGCGTCCGAGCACCTTGAGAACATTCTTATCCCGCTACGTTGAGGTTCAGGGCAAGGGAGCGGACGCGTTTAAAATTGTTTCAGCCGAATATCAACCTGAAACCGGAGAAAAAATTAGTTTTGGACCGCAGGATTTTGATAATGGAATTCCGGCGGGTAAAGGAGTTTTGACCGTTGTTTATCCTGACGGAATCAGCGCGGCAGTGAATCCTAAAAAGGTGAATGTAACTCCGACGCCTTCCGGCTCCATTCCGGTTCAGTCCAGATCTTCTGAGGTTATACTTTCACCGCATGCGGGCCATGATTATTTTAAAATTATCAACGAAGTCTTTATCCCGCAATTTGAAGGCACATTTAAAGCCTATCTAAAAGATAACGAAACAGTTTATAAAAATAATGCCGAATCAGAAACCGCGCAAAAGCTATTAGCACTGCTTGACGGAAGTCTAAAAGGAAGACTATATTTTCTCGCGCGCAATCTTAAGCTCGAATTGGTTCCCAAGCCCGATCAAACCATTCAACTGACGGTGATGCCTTGGGTTGAGGATATTAATCTTGAAATTAGATCTCAAGCGATTACGGTGGTTGTAAACCCCCATCAGAATATTTATCCATTGCTGAAAAAGCTTATTAACGGATTGAAGCCTGAAGAAATCGCGGGTCTGAACAGCACTTTTGGATTTCTTCCAAGGCTCTTAAAACTCTATGAAAAGGTTGATCCTTCGGCGAAGCGGTCAGAAGTTCGATCGGATAATTTAAAGGCTGAAGTTGCCGCGTTAAACCGGGATATGGCAGGTGTGCTGTTTGTTACGGATTCTGCCGCTAAAAAAATCGCTGATCCCGCGCTTATCAACCCTAAAACTGTATCCGAATGGGACCTTCTATTGTTCGGTGAAAATTCGGTGCCGGTCAATCTTGATCAGAGAATCGTATCGCAGCTAAATCAAAAAGCGGTATCGAGCGAACTTCCGCGTACGGTCATTTTAGTGGATTCAAATAAGAGCAGCGTTTTTGGTGTAGAAGATTTGAAAGCTATGGAGCTTGGAGATGGCAGCAGTGTTACGGTATTAGAATCGCGCAAGGCATCCGGAAAAATTTGGACGAGACTCTCAAAATTAAAATTTTCCGCGAATATCAAGCGGCAGCGATTGTATTTTGACGGGGCATTGCCGACCTCCGAGGAATTATCAAAAGTTGTAAGCCAGACGCCCGGAAATATTCCAATGCTTGTCTTCCCAGCCCTGACACCAGATTCTGTGTTGGAACAATTTCAAACAGTTTCATCGGCTCAAGGTTTTGTGGTCAGTCTTCCCAAAAATAATGAAGCGCGGTTCGCGTTTTCCTATTTGTTAGGGCATAGCCTTCCCGCGACCCTCCTTAAAGATGTGCCGTCAGATGATTTACTCAGCGTAAAGATTCACTCGAACGCTTTATCACGCGCCTATGTGCCGGTTTGGTCTGAAGGCCGTTTCGCGAAATGGGCGGTTGAACAGATGCGCGACCGCTTATTTGCCCAGGCGGCATAGCCGGTTCGATAAACGCTCTTAATTTCATCAAATTTCTTCCGATACTTAACTTATGCCGTCCCGTCAGATCTTGATCCTCGATAAAAATGAAAGCGCGTGGAAAGATTTCCTTAAAGAGTATTTTGAGGATACTTCTTCCCGCGCGCATATTTTGGATGAACCCGCCAAGTTCGCAGCGCTTCTTGAACGGGGAAGACCCGATGTCATCTTCATTAATGAAGGTCTCGCGTCATCCGCCCTTCTGCAAAAAATAAAATCGTATAAAAAGATTATGCCCGCGCTCCGCGTTTTTAGGATTGGCGGATTCGCCGCGAAATCGGATCCCGAGATATTTGACGCGAGTTTTCTGGGTCTGCCCGTGCTCTATGACTTTCAAAAACAAATCACGCAATATTTGGTTTATGGTGAAAAAATCGATGTCCTTGTTATAGATGACGAACATGAAATCGGAAAGATGATACGCGGTTATCTTGAAGATAGAAAACAACCGGCATTCGAAATCCGCCACGCGGAGAATGGTAAGCGCGGACTTGAAATGATTGAAGAAAAAAAACCCGATGTGCTTGTGCTGGACATTAAAATGCCGGTCATGGACGGGCGCGATGTTTACCGTGAAATTCGCAAAATTCAAATGAATCTTCCGGTTATTATATTTTTCGATTCCGTGGCCGCGGAAGAAATGCTGGAAATCCGCCGGTATGGGAATCCCGCGGTGGTTGAAAAGGGCGGGCGCGAAAGCGCGATGCCTGAAATGCTTTCACTCATAAAAAAACTCGCCTACTTTGGATGACTCTGGACAACGCTGACACAAGAAACTAGACACATGACACAAGAAAAAGCGCGTTCAAACTCTCTTTCTATTTCATGTGCCCTTGTCTCATGTGTCCTTGGTTTTATGGGCTGCGCGGTGATTCCGCGGTCCGCACTGGTTGCGCCTTCAGATATCCATAAAGTTTCCGGAACATACCGCGGTATTGTTCATGTGCACAGCGACTTTTCCACGGGGAATTCAAAAATAACCCTCTCAAAGGCCATTCAAACCGCTGAAAAAGCGGGTTATGACTTCGTTGTTATCACCGACCATAATTCTGTTTCTAAAGGAAAAGCCGCGTATCTTCAATCTTCATATTCAAAATATCCGCTGCTTATTTTTGGCAATGAAATCACGACACAAGACGGCCATCTTCTAGCGCTCGGCGTTGATACGGAACCACCGGCCTGGGATAGCACGCAGCAGCTCGTGGATTGGATTCACGCTCAAGGCGGTTACGCGGTTCCGGCACACGCGTTCAGCCGGCGCACGCCATGGACCAATTGGAGTATTCGGGGACTTGATGGTTTAGAGATTTATAATTTTGCGCACGCATTTTACACTCAAAATAAATTGAAACTTTTCTGGAAGCTTTTATTTTATTCTCCGCGCGGTTTCACAAAATCATCGAATCAAATTTCCGATCCGGCGCTGAATGAATGGGACCGCTTATCCTCTCAAGGACAAACTGCGGCGTTTGGCGGGAGTGACGCGCATCTCCATTATCGCGGCCTTGAAAATTTAATGCTCTATTTTCAAGGGGTCAGTATGTATGTTGTGAGTCCATCGCTGGATGAAAGAAGCATTACGAAAGGACTCGCGGAAGGGCGGAGCTATTTAGCCTTCGAAGCGCGCGGGAAAGCTTCTGAGTTTGAATTTAAGGCATCTTCGGGCGGCCGAAATTATGAAATCGGAGACAGTATCGCATCCTCAAACCGAACACGTTTTGAAGCCGTGATACCGAAAAACGCGGAGATCCGCCTCATTCAAAATGGACGCGTTATCGCGAGAGCTAACGCGAAAACGATTCTTTATGAAACCGCAGAACACGGTGTGTTTCGAGTTGAAGTTTATCACCGCGGGAAGCTTTGGATTCTATCTAACCCTATTTACGTAAAATCAGCATAACTTCTCATCATCTTTCTACAAACAATCCCTTTCAATAAAAGCGGCAATTTCTACAGATTTCCGGATTTGAAGCCGTAAATAAAGACACTCTTCTAAGGAGATGCTTATGCGAATTTTCACTTTGTTTGTAATGAGTATTTTATTAAGTTCCTGCGCTGGCCAGACGGCTCAGGAGAAAGACAGCCGGGCAGACGCCGCTTTAGGATTGGCTTATGAAGAAGGCGGTCAAGACGAAGAGGCGAGAACCGCATTGAATGATTATCAAGACAAACAAATACAAGAGCAAAAAAGAAATTTAGAACGCCAGGTTACGGATCCTCTCGCTTAGACATGAAATTGTTTTTTAGATTCGGCATTTTTCTTTATTGGAGTCTAGGGTTCTTATGTGCCCCTCTTTTGTTTTCTGCTGAAGATCAAAAACAGGAGCTTACAGTTGAAGAAATTGCCAAAACTCAGGCTGCCAAACTTTATATTTCCCGCCGCTATGAAGATTCGCTGAAGGAGTTTGAAAAGCTGGAAGCGGCTTACCCGCTTAGTTTAGCCGTGAAACGTTACATCGCCTCTTTGCATGATTCGCTCGGCCGCCCTCAAAACGCCATTGCTAAATTAAAAGAAGTCATCCGGTTTAATGAGAATGATTTTGTGGCTCGCCGCATGCTTGGGGATATTTATATTAAACATGGAGACTTAGACCTGGCGAAAATGGAGTTTGAATGGATCGCCGCGCATGATGGACAATCTTCCGCCGTTCAATACGCGCAAAAAAAAATGAATCAAATCCGCGGCGCCCATCTGTCGGAGAAAGCGAAAAGCCGCGGCATAACCTTAACAGAATTTATGAAATCTGAACCCGCGCAGTTATTTTCACAGGGTGATTTTAAAGCCGCTGTGCGGGGTTTCGATGAGCTTCTAAAAATCTATCCTAATGATATTTTAATACTCAGATTCCGTGCGATTTCTTTGACTCGCCTTAAAAATAATGATGAAGCGATCGAAACTTTTCATAAAGCGCTCGCGTTAGACCCAGATAATATTGCCGTGCATTATTATCTAGGTGAAGCTTACAGCGCGGCGGGCCGGGACGGGGAATCGCGCAGGGAATTCCAGTGGGTCGCCGGAAAAGAATCGACGATCTATAAAACCCGGGCGGAACGCGCGATATACGGGGGGCTGAAAAAATCGAGTGCTCATGCACGATCTTCCAAAAAATGGGGTATTTCGGTTACTACGGGATATGAATATGACACTAATGCGAGCTATAAATCCCGCGATGACCGGTTTAGTGTCGCGGGTGATCAGAATTCAAGCAGGTTTCCTCTTACCGCGACGGGTAACTACCGCTTTTATCGAAAAGGGAAGCTTTCACTTAACGCTGACGGTATATATGCCCATAATTTTTATACGGATTTCCCGACGCTTACGACGTATACAATAGGCGGGGGACTCTCAGCCCTTTATGCCTTCAGATTGTTTAATCGGTCTGCGTACTTTAATCTTCGTAATGGAATGAGCTATACCATTTTAAGAGATGAGTATTTCGTGTGGACGTATTCACTTTCACCAAGTCTGGTATTTTTCCCGCATAAAAATATCCGCTCAACTTTAGCCTACCGCTGGGGCATGTATCAATATCACCGCAACGGTTTTGAGCCGGATCTTACAAGCCGTGATTCTTTTAATAACTCAATTTCATTTCTTAATAATTTATATCTCAATTCTAAAAAAAATCTGTATCTAACTTTTGGGTATGATTTTGAACGCGCGGATGCGACGGGGAAAAACTATATTAAGAACGCGCATGGTATTCAGCTTGGGGCCCATTTTCCTATTTTTGAAAAAATAGAAGGTGATTTTAATTTCCGGTTTAAAGACTCAGATTTTCCGAAATACGCGTATGATCCGCCAGCCCGACGGGATGATCAATATGTCATGACCGCTTCGATTTCCCGCCCAATCGCTCAATATTTTATTCTCACCTTCTTTTACACTTACGAAAATACCCAAGCGCGTAATAACCTATATGAGTACTATAAGAATGTCTTCGGAGCCTCACTGACTTACCGCTACTAAGGTAATTCCTAATACAAAAACTAGCATTAATGATCATCAGCTTGCATTAAGCGCCATCCACGATATCCTTTGTCTTAGGGGCAAAAATATTGATTAAAAGGGGCATGGCCATGATAAATCAGATGAAACGTTTTATTCGCACGTTAGGTTTTATATCCGTATTCATATTTTTATTTTTTCCGATTTCTATCATCCGGGGTGAAGTAAACGATATGGGCGGGGGTCCCTCAAAATCAGAAACGCTTAAAATAGGATTAACCCAAGATCCAAGCGCCGCTCAAATATTACGTGAAGCGGTGGGAGAGCCGGCCGCGGATTTAAATGATCATCTTGCCAAAGCCTTTGATGTTAGGGGTGACGCGAAAATCTTAAAAAAAGGAAGTGAAGATTGGCAGTCTATGAGAAAGGACATGGTTATTGAAGCGGGGGATCAAATTTTGACCGGTGATGACAGTTATGTGGATATCGCGTACGACTCAAAATTTTTAAACGTCGCGCGAATTAAAGAAAAAACAAAAGCGGAATTTAGAAGCATTGAGCCGACCGAGTTGCTTTTAGAGGATGGCACAATTTTTAACGCGCTGGATGGACTCAACGGGAACACTTATCAAATTTCAACACCGACCGCGGTGGCTGGAGTACGCGGCACGACGTTTACCGCGTCATATGACGCTCAGCTTGGAAAAAACTTTTTCGATGTTTACCCGGATAAGAGTCTGCATGAAGGTGTTATTGAAATTATCCCCGGGGACGAGCGTGAACCCGTACTGTTAAAAGAAGGTGAGACTTTAAACCCCGAAGGCAGTGTTGAGGCTATTCCCGAAGATAGAATGGAAGAGGGCAAGGTTCTTTTAAGCGCTGTTTTGGAAGAGCGCCAAGAGTTTGTCGATCAGGAAGGTGTGTCAACTGCGGTGACTGAAAAAACCGAAGCGCAAGAAACGAATGATTCCGCTACGGACAACGAGAAGAAAACAGATGGTCCAAATGATGATGGTACTGGCGGCGGAGACGCGGGGTCAAATGGTGCGAACAATGACAATAGTTCCGGAGATTTGCTGGCAGACACATTAATTCCGCAAGATTCTGAAATTGGATCATCGGGCTCGGCCGAAGATCTTTCCGATGTCGTGAAATTCTTTGCGACCGGCGGGAATGATGAATTTTCCGAGCATGCAGCGGAGGGTTCTGAAGCTGGATCGTCTGCTGACTATGGGGCAATGCTTGAATCGATGGGTGTTGATTCTGAATTTGCGGAGAGCATGGAAAAATTCATGGGAGAAACGGGCGGTGCCGAAGATACCGCTGATCTTTTAATTAATGAAGACACAGCGGGAACGGATTTCTCTTCGGGAGGAGAAGAGGCGGTTTACGATTTTGGGTCTGGAGAAGATACCGCAGGTCCCAATCCCAATGAATATCAAGATGCTGGTAGTTTTGTTCCAGATCCTACAACCCTTGTAGACGAAGCTGTTAAGGAAGAAACCCAGGAACAAACAAGCGGTAATTCTGGCGGTTCCGGCAGTTCGGGATCAGGCGGAACCGGAACTACCAAAACCATTTAACCCTAATTCCAACTTATTCTAAAACTTAACCTTGGAAATATAGGCTGATTGCCGATAACTTAAACATCGCTTATGCTTCGAAAACTATTAAGCCCTTTCCAAGACCGACGAAAAGTCTATGAACTTATCGTCGGCCTTAGTTTGCTTTTGGTTATGTCCTGCGTGGCCTCTACCCGATGGCTTGATCCTTTTGAACTTCTTTTTTTTGACCTTCGTTTCAAGCTTCGCCCAAATATGCCTTTTCCGTCGGCCATTCATGTGGTTGCGATTGATGAATCGAGCCTTGATATTTTTGGCCGCTGGCCCTGGTCACGTGACAAGCATGCCGCGGTTATCGGGCTTTTAAAACACTCCTCATTTCTTCCGGCAGTTATCAGTTATGACGCTCTTTTTGAAAATAAAAACCCAAATGCGGCGAAAACGGATGAAACGCTTGTTTATCAGACTCAAAACTTAAAAGAACGCATTATTATGTCCTATTTTTTTGAAAAAGGCCCTGCTTCCATGGTGGAACATGATGATGAAAAAGAAAAACGACTGGAAGATTTCGCAATTTCAAACATTGAGGAAAAACCTAAGGAACTCGATAAGGCCGATAAAGTTTCACTGCCGTTCTTAGAGCTGGCTCGGGTAAGTGAACTTGCTTTTGTGAATACTCCGCTTGATCCTGATGGAAGAACGCGTTATAGCCAGCTGATTTATGAATACCGCGGGAAAATTTATCCTTCTATGGATCTTCTGGCGGCGCTCAAATATTTGAAACTTACGCCCCGCGATATTATCATTAGGAAAACACAAATTATTTTAAAAACAAAATCGGGGGACAGGATAATCCCGATCAATTCTAAAGGGCAAATGCTGATCAATTATTATGGTGGATCAGAAGGTGTTTCAAGTAGTTCATTCGTCAGCCTACTGAGCGCGGGCAAGGAATGGATGCTTGGGAAAAAGCCCGCGGCGCTGAAAAATTTAAAAGACAGAATTGTTCTTGTCGGCGTCAGCGCTCAAGGGATAGGAGATCGGCGCGTGACGCCTTTCCGGCAGTATGAACCGGGAGTTTTTCTCCATGCGCAGACCATTGCGAATATCATCGAAAATAGATTTCTTGTTCGGGCAAGTCCTTGGCAATCATATTCTGCATTGCTGGCTGTGAGCATAGCAGCAATTTTTCTGGCGATGTTTATGACAATATTAAGATCACTTCCTCTGGTGGTTTTGCTGGGGGTAGTCCATTTCGCCGGAGCATTCATTTTTTTTGTGCATGGTGTCTGGATTGATGTTGCGATGCCCCTGTTTACCATTGCCGTTATTTTTGTCGGCATCACGGCGTTCCGCTATTTTACCGCGCTGCAGGAGCTTAAACGCACCCAGGATCAGTTGATTCAATCCGCGAAGATGGCAGCTTTGGGCCAGCTCTCGGCTGGAATCTCGCACGAGTTTAGAAATATCATGAATGCCATCTATTTGAATGTGCAATGCCTTAATCAAGAGAATTTAACCGAAGAAAGAATGAAGAAATATATTGGAATGCTCGTCAGAATTCTTGAAAATGCCAATCTCATATTAAACGGTCTGTTGACATTCGCGCGTAAAAGCGAATCAACCAAAGAACCTGGTAATCTAAAGAAGACAGTTGAGGACACGCTCCTGCTGGTCGAAAAAGAGATGATGCGCAATCAAATTGATATCGAATCGAATCTTGAAGAGGTTCCGGATACACTGTTTGACGCGGGACAAATTTCACAAGTTGTGATGAATCTTATGAATAACGCCCGCGACGCTTTTATGAATAAACAAGAGGGACGGTTGGTTAAGATTGATCTGATCAATCATCAGGAAAAAATTCAAATCAACATTGGGGACAACGGAAGCGGAATTTCTCCCCAGGTGCTGAAACGTTTATTCGAGCCGTTTGTTACCAGTAAACAGGCTGGAAAAGGAACTGGGTTAGGACTTTCGGTCTGTCACGGAATTATCCGCAATCACGGCGGGGATATTCAGGTGACGACTAAGCAAGGGGTCGGCACAACATGGCATATTTTTTTACCCAAAGGTTAGTTTTATATGGCAATTTTTAGAATATTACTTATTGATGATGAGCCGGGTGTCCGGGATTTCGTCAAAGATTATTTTGAGGACCGTGAATATAATGTTGTGGTTGCTTACGACGGGCTTATGGGTATCGAAACTTTTAAAAAAGAGCCTTTCGACCTTGTCATTTGCGATATGCTGATGCCGAAACTTATCGGAGTAGAAGTTTTAAAACAAATTAAAGAAATTAAGCCGGATCAAAAGGTAATCATGATGAGCGGGGTGAAAGAAGATTCGATGATTGAAAAAGCCAAGACGCTCGGATGCCGATTTTACATTACTAAACCCGTCCGCCTTTCCGATGTTGAAGAGCGGGTTCAAGAGTGCCTCGCGAGCCCTTCATGATTTTAAAAAAGCAATTCGTTTATCTTCTGATTTTTTCACAGATGTTTAGCTTTCTATCCCCGCTGGGTTTTAGCGCGGAGGAAACCCGTCTTTCAGATGAAGAACTTCTCACGACGATTCAGCGTAAAAGTTTTGACTATTTTATCGCGGAGCGGGATGAAGCCACCGGGCTTGTGAAAGACCGCGCGCATAACACTCAAAAAGGAGCGACGCCATCTCAAGCCAGTATCGCCGCGGTGGGATTCGCGCTAACGGCTTATGGGGTCGGTGTTAAAAATAATTGGATTGATGTGGCGACGGCCCGGCAAATGACCTATCAAACGTTAAAATTTTTCTGGGAACAGGCCCCGCACGAACACGGATTTTTTTACCACTTCATGAATCCTAGTACGGGACAGCGCTCTAAAAATTCCGAACTTTCACCGATTGATACGGCGATTCTTCTCGCGGGGATTCTTTTTGCAGCGGAATATTATGAAGACGCTGAGATCCGGGATCTTGCCATGAAAATTTATGACCGCATGGACTGGCAGTGGATGCTGCATAACGGTGAAACCTTTCCGCTCGAATGGTCGCCGGAGCGGGGTTTCAGTAAATTGCGTTGGGATCATTACAATGAATCCATGATTCTTTATTTGTTCGCAATCGGCTCGAATACTCATCCGATTCCTGCTTCCAGCTGGAAAGCGATTGTCCGTCCTGTCGGCAGTTATAAAGGAATAAAAGTCATGGAACATCCGCCGCTTTTTACGCATCAGTATTCCCATATTTGGGTGGATTTCAGAAATAAAAATGACGGAATCGCGGATTATTTTCAAAACTCAGTTAACGCGACTTTGGCCAACCGGCAATTCTGCATCGATCAAGCGGATACTTATTCCACCTATGGCCCCAACTCCTGGGGGCTTACCGCGTCGGACGGCCCCGGCGGATATAAGGCTTTCGGCGCCCCTCCCGGATGGGCGGAGCATGACGGAACCATCGCGCCGACGGGGTGCGGCGGATCGATTGTTTTTACACCCAAAGAATCGATTGCGTGCCTTCGGCATTTTTATGAAGATGTAGAAAATTTATGGGGTGATTATGGTTTCGCGGACGCGTTTAACACGAAAAAAAAATGGGTTGCCTCTGATGTAATCGGAATTGATCAAGGGACAATTCTTCTCATGATCGAAAATTATAGAAGCGGTTTTATCTGGGAAGTGATGAATCATAACGCTCAGCTTAAAAAAGCCATGGAAGCGGTAGGTTTTAAACCCGGAACCAAAGAACTTGATTGGCCCGAACCTCCTCAAATTAAGGCGCCGTATATTTTTGGAGGACTGACGGTGGATGGATATTTTAAAGATTGGCCCAATAGTGATGTCATCAAGCTTGACCGTAATAATAAAGAATCCGGAGAAATTAAAGATGATCAGGACTTACGCGCGGATTACCGCTTCGCGTGGGATGAGAATTATTTGTATTTCGCGGTGAAAGTGAAAGATCAGGATATTTACACGCGCCGCTCCGGCCGCAATATTTGGCAGGATGATATGGTGGAACTTTATATTGATCCTCAAGGCGACGGCCTCTCATGGTACCAAAAAAGCGATTTTCAATTGGGATTCCGCGTGAATGCCGAAGAAGAAGGGGTTTCCGCGTGGTCCTGGTTTCAGGGCGGAGAAGATCCCACCGAAGGCGGTTATGTGAAGGTCCACGGATTTGCTTATGGGAAGGGCTATCAAATGGAAGGCGCGATCCGCTGGAATTATTTGGGGATGCACGCTGAACCTGGAGAAGTTGTCCGCTTATCCGTTTCCGTCCATGATTTTGACCGCCCCAAAAAAGAAGGCAAACTGCAATGGTTCTTCCGCAACGAAGAAGATTGGAAGCGTTTTGCTTTAGGAAAAATTCTGCTGGAACCTAAAAAACAATAAAATGTTCAGTCCCGTTAGATCTCTAAACCATTAGATATTTTTTTATCAAATAGAACTATGAAAACTAATTTAATCGATCCTGAGATATTGAGTTGCAAGGAGATCTAACGGGATGAAAACGCCAAAAGAATCGATTTATCAAAAACTGACCCGCGAACTTAAAGCCCATAATGCGGCTATGAGAGGATTGGGATCTATTCCGATTGGGAAAATTATCCGGCGTTTACGGGAAGAAAAAAAGCTTTCGGGCGTTGAGCTTTGCCGGCTAAGCGGGGGACTTGATCCCCGCACATTGACTGCGATTGAAAAAGGACGGATTTTAAATCCTTCCATTAAAATTTTGCAAGGAATCGCCCGGGGTCTGAGTGTTTCCGTAAGCAGTTTCTTCCGTGAGGCCGAAATGGAGCTTGAAGAGTATTTCTACTTGGGAACCCCCAAGGGATTTTTTCAGATGGATTTTCCGCAGTGGGGAACCAAGGTGGTTTCCTACACTCCTTCTGTCCGCGACTTTTTTTGCGGAAAATTTATTGTGGGTTCCCGCCGCGAGCTTAATCAAACGCACCTTAAGCATCCTTTGCCTGTTTTTATTTCGGTGCTGGTTGGGCGGTTTGACATTACCATCGAAAACCGCAAGCATACCCTCAAAGAAGGTGAGAACCTTTTTTTTAATGGAATTCTTAAGCATTCCTTTTATAATCCTCTGCAGAGAGATTCAGTATTCTGGCTGGTGACAGCCCCCTCATTTCTCTAGGTTCTGTTGACATTTTATTGAAGCAGCGACAGAAACGCGCTGCAAGCAGCACAAGGAACGAGGAGGAACATGCACCCTCTGTGGTGCATTGACGACGAGAGACGCGGTGATGCGACGCAGCCCGTTCTGTCCCGGAGGGTTGTGGCGGCATGACCAGCACTCCTGCGTTGTGACTCCTCGGCAGAGTGCGTTGACTATGCCATCGTCGTCACGCCTTGGATTGCTGGCCATGGCACTAACAACTCTGTCTTCACTAAAATGTCAACAGAACCTAAGTCAAGATAAAGCAAAGAGTTGCCGATAGTTATGGGAGCTGGAAGACCACGTAAAAAGGTCGAATTAATTGTTCATAACCCATTATGAGTAAATGACTTATAGAAAATTAAAAACTTTCAGCCTTCAATTTTTGATTGGCAGCGGGCTTTTGCTGTTTTCCGCCGTTTCTTCTATTCAAGCCCAAGAAGCCTCCATCCAGACTGCCCGTGAAACAACGGATTTTAGCGATAAGGCCATCATGGATCAGGTCAAAGTGCTCCGCGCTCAGCGTTACGCGGAAGTCCCTTATCTAAGCAAAAGCTTCATTAATTCCCAAATCCGTCCTGAAAGCGTTAAAGCCAAAGCGCAGTTCACATCCGGCGGTTCCAAACAGCTTAAAGATATGATTGACCGCGCCGCGAAAGTTTATACACCGGCCCGTTCAGCGCGTGAACGTATTGCCCTAGCGCGGCGCCGAATTTTGGTTGCTGTCAGAAATTTATTTCCTGAAGCGAACTATGAATATGTGGTTAAGCGCGGAGCGCTTTCCGGTGAAGGTTTTAACGGCAATAATTACCGTTTTAATTTCCGCCAGGCGATTTTTCACGGCGGCGCTTTGTGGAATACCTTGCTTCAGGAAAAATTCGGTCTCGAATCAGCTGAAAAAGAATATCAAGCGACGCTTGAGGATTTGTCTTCGGATGTTGCCGCCGCTTACTTTGAATATCAGCGGGCCAAGGCGGCTGTAAAGGACCGGCAAGCCGCTATTGATAAGCTTAAGCCCTTCGTTGAAATTTCCAATCAAAAATATAAATCACAGCTGATTTCTGAAATCGAATATCTGAACGCTCAATCCCTTTTCAGCCAACTTCAATATGAATATGAAACGTCAAAGCAGGAGCTTGAGCTCGCGAAACTCGAACTTCAGAAATATTTGGATTTGGAAGTGACGGACAATGTTGATGTGACAGCGCTTTATGATTTGGAAGAGCTGCTTGAACGGTTCAAGCCTAAACAAAATTCAGGCGACGCGAAAGATGAGTTTTTGGGCGGAACTGCTCCTCTTGCGGCGGCAGAAACGGTTGTGATGGAGGGCGGTAAAAAAGTTCCCGCCTTGGATCAGCTTGTTGATCTGTCCTATCAAAACCGCGCAAAGCTTCAGGTGGAGGCTGCAAAACTGGAATTCGCCAGGTTAGGTGAAAAAATTAAATGGGGAAGTCTCATGCCTCAGATTGATTTGATCCTTGAAATGGGCAAAGCGATCGAGGCGTTTAACCTGCAGGATATGGACCCAAACCTTAAACCGGAGTTTAAGGCCTCTATAGAAATGAACTGGAATGTCGGGGGCTCAAAAGTCGGGTATACTTATGACAAGGATGAACGGGCGCCTTCCGTTTCCCAGTTTGCTTCAGGCTCAGGAACGCATACAAGCCGAAGTACGATCTCGGTAGGACTTTTAGATGGGCTGAGTGATTGGGCCTCGGTGAAAGAAGCTGAGGTTGCTAAATTGGATCAAGTAGTTGCGCTTGAGAAAGCCGAAAAAGAAGTTGTGCATGATGTGAAACAGGCATACTTTGATTATCAAAAAGCCAGGATTCAAATGAAGTCATCTTTCCAGCGGGCGAATTACCGCAAACGGCTCGCGGCTTATAATAAGCACCGCATGGAAAAAAATGAGGTTCAGATTTCAGAATATATCCAGGCTGAAAACGAATTTGTGCAGGAAGCAATGACGCTGCATAAGGCTTTAGCAGATTATTATGTGGCGAAGGCTAAAATTAACCACGCGATAGGCGTGCGGGATTTTCTCCCGGTAGAGGACCTTAATGTCGACGAATCCCAGTATTGAACCTCCCATTCCGCCGGTTCCGCGGAAAGGATTGGGTGAAAAAATAAAATTGATGGCAGGGAAAATCGCGGGGCTTTTTTCCGGCTTCCGCAAGCTGCAGCTGGTTCAAAAATCTGAAGCGGCGGTTGATTTTCTTTTAAAGAAAACATCAATTGTCACTTCAAAAATTTCGCCCGTGATTCCGCCGGGAATCCGCGACCTTCTATTTAAAAGCCGAGGAAAAATTTTTCTTGGGTTGATCGCCCTTTTTCTATTCTTTGGGTTAAAAAATTGCATGTTCCCAGGGAAGAAAACGAATATTTCGCTTGAGCAAATGGTTGGGCAGCAGAAGCAGGCTGAGAACGGCCCGATTCCGGTCAAAGGGTTTAAAGTGGCCCGGTTTAATTTTGAAGACTCTCTCAACGCGCTTGGAACCATTAAAGGCGCGGTAGAATTTAAATTAAGTTTTGAGATTCCGGGGACTATCAGCTCAATTAATTACCGTGAAGGAGAGCGTTATGAAGAAGGAGCGCTCCTTTTATCGCTGAAACAAGATGATATTCTTCTCAGGCTCAAACGCGCCCAGGCAGAAATGAATAAGGCGCAAACTCAATCGCAGATTGCTGAAGAAAAAGTAAAGGAACATGAAAAACTTTTCGCAATGGGCGCCATTCCGAAAACCACATTAGAAAATGTGAAGCTCGAACTCGATTCTTCAAAATTTGAAACAGAAGCGGCGCGGCTGGAAGTGAAAGCAAATGAAGCCATGCTTGAAAAATCAAATCTTTACGCGCCTTCCGCGGGAATGATCGGAGAATTGAGCGTGGAGGAAGGTGAGGCGATTACCCCCAATACGCTTTTAGGCACGCATATTATGACAGAGTACGTTTACGCGGAATTCGGAATTGTGGAGCGTGATGTGAATAAAATCGCGCTGGGTCAAAAAGCCCGGGTTTTTGTGGACGCGTTTCCGGATAAAACTTTTGAGGGTGTGATTGAAAATATTTCTCCTGTGGTGACGGGGACAAGCCGCACGGCGACTGTTCGGGTTCGGATTGAGAACCCCGACCGCTTGCTTTTACCGGGGATGTTTACGCGTATCCGCATTCTTCTATATAGTAAGAAAAATACCCTGGTCGTTCCGACAGATGCGGTGCAGGGAAATGAAGGCGAAAAATTCATTTATGTGATTAACGGGGTTAAGCCGAAGCAAAGCGAGGCTCCCGCTGACGGAGCTGCTCAGGCGCCGAACGCGATGCTTCAAAATTTACAGGGCCAAGCCGCCCAGATGATGGGCAGTGATCAAGCTCTTCCCGAAGGTTTAGGAGAACAAGCTCCGGCGGAAGAAAAACAAAAGGCCGCGGAAAAACCCAAAAAGAAAAAGAAGAGCAAGAATCTTGAAATGGCCCCGGAAAAGAAAGAAGAGGCTGTTCAAACGGTCGAGAAACGGGCCATTACAATTGGTTATACCCGCCCGGACTATTCCCAAATTGACGCGGGCATTACCGAAGGAGAAATTGTGGCCATCTCAAGCCTCGATAAATTGGAGGATGGGAAAAAGGTCCGGCTCCTAGAGACGCAAGAAGCCGAAGTTTAGGGCGTGTCGTCAATTGTGGGATGGCAGCGACGAACACAGATTGCGAGCAGTACAAGGAACGACGAAGAATGCGTACCCAATGCGGTACGCTGATGAGGAGAGACGAAGTAATGCGAAACAAAATGTTTCGTCCCGAAGGGTTGTGGCGGCGCAGGCCCTGCTCCTGCGTTGCGCTTCCTCGGCAGAGTGCAGAGACTATGCCGTCGTCAGCGCGCCTTGGATCAGAACCTGCGGCGCTCACAACGCTGCTCATCGCCACAATTGACGGTACGCCCTAGTCCATGAGTTTACCCGAAGCAGCGGTTAAGAAAAAAGTCACTACGGTGATGTTTACGCTGGGCATGGTCGGGATTGGTTTGATTTCTTTTTTCCGAATGCCGCAGGAGCTTTTCCCTCCGATTACCTTCCCTCAAATTACGGTTGTCACTGAATATCCCAACGCGGCTCCGGAAGAAGTTGAAACACTTATCACCAAACCTATCGAAGAAGCTATCGGTTCTGTGGCCGGGTTAAAGCGCATTGAATCTATTTCACGTGAAGGCCGGAGCACGGTCATCATCTCTTTTAATTGGGGACAGGATATTGATTTTGCCGCGCTTGCGGTCCGGGAAAAAATTGATTTAACGAAAGAGCGTCTTCCCAAAGAATGCGATGACCCAATCGTTTTAAAATTCGATCCTTTGTCACGCCCCATCATGATGCTTTCTATTACGGGTGAAAATCTTACCCCTGTTCAATTAAAACTCTACGCGGAAAAAATCTTCAAAGACAATCTTGAAAAAGTAGAAGGCGTAGCTTCTGCGGCCATTTCGGGCGGCGTGGACCGCGAAATTCTCATCAATGTGGATCAGTCGCGGCTTGAAGCCAATCACCTTTCTCTCCTTGAGCTTGTGGATTCCGTTGAAAAATCGAATGTTTCCTATCCGGCCGGCAGTATCAAGAAAGGTCTCTATGAATATTTGATCCGAACGGTCGGGGAATTCCGTTCTGTCCGTGAGATCGGTTATGCCGTTGCGGGTGTCGATACCGTTAAGAAGTTTAAGCGTGATGACACTAGTTTTTTAGAAAAAGGAAATCAGGGCCCGCGCAGCAGTCTTGACTCATTGCGCGAAGAAGTCAACAAGCAGACCATGGATAAAAGGCTGGTTCTGGTTAATGATATCGCGGATGTTGTGGACGGATACGCTGAAAAGACCAGTGTTTCGCGTTATAACGGCAAAGAAAACATTTCCATCGCGATTCAAAAACAAGCGGGCTCCAATACCATTCAGGTGGTGGACCGTCTTATGAAGGCGATAGAATCCTTGCGGGAAGATATCGATGCCCGCGGGCTTAAATACGATATTATTTACGATCACTCTGTGTTCATCCGCCGGTCACTTTCCGATTTGATGGGTGACGCGAAATCCGGCGGTTTTCTTTCATTCATCGTGATGTATTACTTCTTCCGCGCGTTCGGATTTTCTCTTGTCGCGATTCTTTCTGTTCCCATCTCAGTGCTTGGAACATTCTTTTTAATGAATGTTACGGGGATTACGCTTAACACGATGTCGATCGGCGGTTTAGTGCTTGGTATCGGTATGATTTCAGATACCTCGCTTGTCGTGCTCGAAAATATTTTCCGCATGCGCCAGGATGGAATGGAAAAGACTGAAGCGGCGGTGAAAGCGACGGATGAAGTGCTGTGGCCCGTGGTGTCATCAAACCTAACAACCATGGCGGTATTCTTTCCATTGATCGCCTTTGTGCCCGGGATTGCAGGGCAAATTTTTAAAGATTTGTCCTGGGCGATTATTTATTCCCAGGTGATTTCAACGATTGTTCCTTTAACGCTGGTTCCGCTTCTTTCTACTTATTTAACGGTCAAATCTACGGAATATAAGCCCTGGGATTGGAACGCGTTTTTAGTCAAATTTCTGGATCAGCCGCATATCCCTCCAAAACAAAGAATGCGCCGGGCCGGATTTATTTTGCTGGTCATTTTTGGAATCTGCGCGTTAGCCCTTCCTATTTTTGGATCTTTGGATAAAGAAGTTCTGCCCAAGGTTGAACAGGGAGAATTCATGGTTCAGATTAATATGCCTTTGGGAACACGCTTAGAAGTGACGGACCGCGTTTGCAAAAGACTCGAAAATTTATTTAAAACTTACGAAGCCATTAAAAATCTCGCGGTGACGGTGGGTTCTGAAAAGGCGAAACAGGGAGAAGTGAAAACCGATACGCTTCGGGCTTCTCAAGCGCTGATTTTGGTTAAACTCGGAAAAATTAAAAAGGGCTCTTCAACAAAGTTGGTCGCTAATTTACGGGAAAAGATCCACGAAGTAGATTTGGAAGGCGCGGAAGTTAATTTTATTGTTCAGGAGAGCGAATTCGCGTTTGCTGAGGGCGGCGGAAAGCCGATCGCGATTGAAGTGAAAGGTTATGATTATAAAACCATGGAAGAAATGGTGGAAACGATTAAGAAAGGGCTCAGCGAGATTAATGGAGTGATTGAAATTAAAGATGATATGGCTCAGCCCGTGCCGGAAACTAAACTGGAAATTGATAAACGCCGCGCGGCGCTTTACGCGATTTCAGTTTTGGATATATCACTGACGGCAAAAACCGCGATTGACGGTGTTGTTTCAACGCAATACCGCGAAGCCGGCCGCGAGTATGATATCCGGATCCGCCTTGCTGAAAACGACCGCAATAATATTGAGAATCTCGGCAGTCTGCTTCTTTATTCTAAAACGTTGGACGCGCTTATTCCGATGAAAGAAATCGCCGGAATTAAACGCGGTTTGGGCCCCAGTGAAATCCGGCATATGGATCAGGAAAGAACGATTTCTGTTTTAGCGGATATCCGTAAAGATGTGAAAAGTAAGGATGTGCTGGATCAAGTGCAGACCATGCTTAAAAATTTAGTTATTCCTCCGGAATCAGGTCTCCAGGTGGCCTTATCCGGCAAAGCGCGCGAAGTGAAAGAAAATTTCAACAAAGTTATTTTCGCGTTTGTCGTCGCGCTCGCGCTGAATTATATGATCATGGCCTCTCAGTTTGAGTCCTTTATGCAGCCCTTCATTATTATGTTTACGGTACCCATGGCTCTTTTTGGTGTCGCGATAGCCCTTTTTGTTTCAGGGACATCGCTGAATGTGATCTCTCTTCTAGGGATGATTCTTTTGGCCGGTACCGCGGTGAATAACGGTATCGTACTGATTGAATACATCAATCAAAGAAGAGGTGAGGGCGCGGATGTGGAAGAGGCCGCTTTGGAATCCGCCAAAGTGCGTACGCGTCCTATTTTAATCAGCGCTTTGACTTCGGTGATGGGCCTTGTGCCTTTGGCGATTGGACTTGGCGAAGGCGCCGAACTTCGTTCACCGATGGCGCGCGCGATGATGGGCGGAACAATCTCAGCCACTGTGCTTACTCTTATCGCGATTCCTTGTTTTTATATTCTCGTGACCCGCCTAACTGAAATGTTAAGCGGTGATATTGAAGATGATGACGAAAAAGAAGTTCCGGCGCCGGAAGCCCCAAAAAATTAACCGGCGTTTTACGAAAGGATTTTTCTAATTTATGGGTTTACCGACCATCGCGATAAAGAAAACGGTGCTGACCGCAATGCTTTTTTGCGGATTGGTCGCGCTTGGGCTGATTTCGCTCGGGCGTTTGCCGGTGGAGCTTTATCAGGGGCAGAATCAAAGCATTGTCAGTATTGTGATTAACGCGCGCGGCGGATTACCTCCGCTTGAGGTGGAAAAAAGAATCACCAAGCCCGTCGAAGAAGCGGTCGCGACGGTCACCCATCTTAAAAGTCTTTATTCGAGTTCCCGTGAAGCGGAATCCCGCGTGACGATGGAATTCGAAACCGGGACAAATATGAATTTCGCCGCGCTTGAAGTCCGCGAAAAATTTTCACGCGTGATTCCCATCCTGCCCAAGGAAATCGAAAAACCGGTTATTGCCAATTACGATGACGCGCAAAGCGCGATCTTTGTTTTTTCGCTGACCTCCGCGAATTTATCTCCAGAGCAGATTCGCGAAACAGTTGAAAACAACTTAAAGCCGATTCTCGCGCGGGTAAATGGTGTCGCGAGTGTTGAGGTATACGGCGGACGCGAGCGGAAAATCCTTGTTGAGCTCGACCGCGACAAAATGGTGGCTTATAACGTTTCCGTTGAGCGTGTCATGGATGTGCTTGGGCAGAGTAACATCAATCTTCTTGCAGGAAAAGTAGAGTCTGGAAAGCTGGAGTTCGGCATCCGTACCATGGGTCTTTTTGAGTCGGTGGATGATGTCGGAGAAATTGGGATTAAAGCCTCTCGCCAAGGATCGATTATTCCGCTTAAAGAAATCGCGACCGTCAAAGATGCTTATCTAGAACCCAACGATTTTGCCCGTTTGAATCTCGAACAGAATGTTACGATTTATGTGAAGAAGACCAGTTTAGCCAATACGATTCCGGTGGCTAAAAATATCCGCGCGGTCCTGGATGATTTCGGTGCGACGCAAAAAGGCAATATTGATGTTGTGATTGTCTCGGATAAAGCGCAAATCATTTCCCGGGCAATCAGTGAAGTTAAAGATGCCCTGCTTTTGGGGATGGTGCTGACAGTCATCCTGATTTATGTTTTTTTAAGGCAATGGGTTCTTTCGGTCATTGTGCTTATTTCTATTCCCACCTCGGTGATCACGACATTTATCTTTATGGATTTCATGAAAATCAGCATCAATATCATGACTTTATCAGGGCTTGCTCTCGCGCTGGGAATTTTGGTGGATACCTCGGTCGTTATTCTTGAAAATATTTTTGTTAAAAAAGAGCAGGGCCTGACCGATCATCAGGCGATTCTAGAAGGTTCTGAGGAAGTTTGGCTCGCGCTTTTAGCGTCACTTTTTAGTACGTTGATCGTATTTTTACCAATTGTCTTCATCGATAAAAAAATTCAGCTTATGTATTCAGGGTTTGTTTTTACCGTATCCGCGTCGCTTGTGGCCTCATTTTTTGTGGGTCAAATGCTTGTGCCGATGCTGATGGTGAAATGGGCGCAAGGTAAAATTAATGTTGCTCATGATACCGTCGAAAAGAAAGATAAATATCCGCTTTATCAGAAATTAGTTTCATGGAATCTCAGGCTCCGCTATCCCGTTGTGGGGGTGCTCGCACTCTTTCTGGCGTTTTCTGTTTTTAAGCTTTCTAAGATGGATATCGATCAGCCCAGCACTTTTGAAGAAAATGAGTTCTCAATCATTATTTTTCCGCTCGCGGGCGCGAAGCTTGAAGCGAATGATGACGCAGTGAAGCGCGTTGAAGACATGCTTAGAAAAATTCCGGATGTAGAAATGTATAACTCCACTATCCGCAAAGATGACGTGCGGATATTTGTAAAACTGAAACTGAAAGGCAAGCGCACTTACTCAAAAGACGAAATTATGAAACTGATTGATCAAAAGGGAAATGAGATGATTAAAGAAGTTCATGATGATTACAGTCTCATTGTGGACGAAGGCGAGAGCGGAAGCGATCAAAGTAAGCTTGTCGTGAATATTTTTGGCCATGAAAATGACCAGCTTGAAAAATTAGCCACTGAATTTGCGAAACGAATGGGTAATGTTCCCGGACTGACCAATATTGTGATGACGGATTTACGCAAACGGCCCGAATATTCGTTGGTTGTCGATAAGGGCCGGGCAGCGGTTTATGGATTGACTGTCAAAGATGTCGCGGATTCAATCCACGCACAGGTCCGAGGCATGCGTCCCACGAAATACCGGGAACGTTCTAAAGGACAGGAAATCGAAACGATCACCCGTCTTCAGGCAATCTACCGGCAAAAAATTGAAGATTTAAAGCTAATCCACATTCAAACCTCAAATGGAAATCAGATTCCGCTCGGAGAAATCGCGAATTTTTATCCCTCCACCGGTCCGACGACAATCGACCGGAAAGATAAATACCGTTATGTTTTTGTGAAGGGTGATACGAAGGGCGCGCTTGAAACAGTCGCCAAGGCGGTTAAAAAAGCGGTGATGGATATTAAACTTCCGGATGACTACTATTGGCGGTTTGGCGGTACCTATGAAACTTTGATGAAGGGCAAATCTCAGCTGAGCATGGCGCTGATGCTGACGGTTTTGCTTGTCTATATGGTCATGGCGTCGCTTTTTGAAAGTTATCTGCAGCCGTTTTTGATTATGATTTCAGTACCGATGGCTTCGATTGGTATTTGGTCTGCGTTGGCCATCACGCATAAACCTTTGAGTGAAAACGTATTTATCGGAATGATTCTGCTGGCGGGATATGTGGTTAACCCAGCCATTATTATGATGGATCACTTTAACCACTTGGTCCGCCACAAAGGAGTCGCGCTGGAAGCGGCTTTAGTTCAAGCGGGCACGGACCGTTTGCGGCCCATTACCATGACGACCTTGTCCACGATTTTAGGATTTTTACCGATGACGCTGAATCTCGGTCAATCAAGCAATCTTTGGTCGCCTCTGGCGGTGACTGTGATCGGCGGACTGCTCAGTTCCACAGTTTTAACTTTGTTTGTGCTGCCGAATTTGCTTTTAATCAGCAGAGACGCGAATGAAGCGCTTAAAAAAACATTTATTGTCGTTGGAAATTTATTTTCATTTCAGAAATCATAAAGCTAAGGAGATCATTCTATGACAGAAACTACAGCAAATAAAACGCAGGGCGCGGCGCCGGCTTACAAAAGAAGCGCCCGGAATCTTTTAATTCATAAACCCATGCAGCGGGAAATGTCGATCATGCTGATTTCGCTTCTCATGATCTCAACCCTTGTCGTGGGTTATGTCATTCACAGCACGATCCGTGAAATCGCGATGGGAGGAGGATACCGGTTCGGCAAGATCAGCGTTTATGATGTTTTGTCTGACTTAAGTTATCAGCTGGTTGTCAGGGTAAGTATCGTGCTTTTTGTGACGATGGTGGTCATCGGGTTTTTTGGAGTATTTTTCCTTCACCGCGTGGCAGGTCCTGTTTACCGTTTCCGCCGTACTTTTGTGAAATTAAATGAAGGCGAAATCCCTCACCCGATTAAATTGCGCGAAGGGGATTTCTTTGCTGAAACCGCCTCTGAAATTAACCAATTGATTAAAGTTGTTCAATTTGAGCGTGATAAGGTGAAGCAAGCTAAAGAGAAGGTTGACCGGATGGTCTCCTCGCCGGGGGATTCCCTGTCTAAAGCCGCCCATGAAGTGAAGGCTATTCTTGACAGCCAAGCGAAGGATAATTAACATAACTCTTTTTATATCAACAAGTTATGGCTTTTTCGGTGAGGTTTTTAGACTTAAGATAGCGTGATACCTTCGTTGACAAAGCGGCATTTTCCGCTATAATCCTCCCTACATTTCGTATTTATTCGTTCAGAAGTGGGCAGATAGTTTGCCCACTTCTTTTATTTTGGGAAAGAAAAAGGAGCTAGTCACATTTTATGAGTCAAGAGTTGCGTTCTTCCTTAGAGTACATTGAAAAGGAGAAGGGCGTTTCCCGTGAAGTCCTCTTGGAAGCGCTTTCACAAGCCCTTCTCTCAGCCTGCCGGAAAACTTATCCTGGACGCGAAGATTTTGAGATTAAGATTGATCCGCTTACTTTCAGCATCCGTCTTTATGAAAAGGGAAAACCGATTGATGATGCCGAGTTTGGGCGGATTGCCGCGCAAACAGCTAAGCAGGTCATCATTCAAAAAATTCGTGAAGCCGAACGGGAAACCATCTGGAGCGATTTTAATAAGCGCCATGATGATATCGTCACCGGAACGGTTCATAGAATTGAGAAAAAAGCCATCATTGTTGATTTGGGTAAGACAGAAGGTATTTTGCCCGCGCGCGAACAATCTCCCGGAGATCATTACCGCCAAGGAGATTTGATCCGCGGATATCTTTTAGAAATTAAAAAAACATCCCGCGGCCCCGAAATCATTCTGTCACGCGCTCATGCCGGTTTAGTGAAGCGTCTTTTTGAACAGGAAGTTCCTGAAATTCATGACGGCATTGTTCAGATCAAGGCTGCCGCACGCGAAGCGGGATCCCGGACCAAAATTGCCGTATCGTCCAGTGACGATAAGATTGACTGCGTGGGCTCCTGTGTGGGAGTCCGCGGTCAGCGCGTGAAAAATATTGTGAATGAATTAAGCGGTGAGAAGATTGATATCATCCGCTACAGCGAAGATATTGAAACCTACATTAAAAACGCAATGTCGCCGGCGGAGCTTGCCGAAGTTCATCTTAACCGTAAAGATCAGTCCGCTGAGATTCTTGTGCAGGATGATCAATTGTCTTTAGCGATTGGGAAAAAAGGCCAGAATGTCCGTCTCGCGTCAAAGCTTATCGGATGGCGGCTTGATGTGCGCAGCATGAGTCAGCGTATTCCTATCGCGTCCATCGAAGGTATCGGCGAAAAGACCGAAGGGCTCTTAAAAGAAATCGGAATTAATAATATCAAGGACTTAATCAAGGCGACACCTGAAGATTTACAAAAAATCCCGGGCGTTGGTCCTAAGACAGCCGAAAAAATTATCGCGGCTGCTCATAAAGCGATTATCGAGAAAAAATAATTATGCGAGTTCATGAGCTGGCAAAAGAATTGGGTCTGGTAAGTAAAGACGTGATCGCGGAGCTTGAAAAGCTCGGCGCGGAAGTTAAAAATCACATGTCTTTAGTGGACGCCGCGATGGCTGAAAAAGTAAAAGCGAAGCATGCCGGTTCATCGGCTGCTCCCGCGCCGAAGGCTGAATCAAAAGCTGCGCCGGCGAAACCTGCCGCGAAATCAGCCGCCAAAACACCTGAGGCTCCGAAGATTCCGGCGTCTGCGCCGGCAAAGGCGGCCGCTCCTGCTGCGCCTAAGCCGTCCGCTCCCGCGGTTTCAAAGCCGGCGGAATCTGTTCCTGCTGCAGCGGCTGTGAAAACTGCTCCGGCACCAGCAGCGGTTGTGGAGCCATCCATCTCCATTCGCTTCCCAGTCACGGTTGGAAACCTTTCAACTCTGCTCAATTTACGAATTCCTGATCTGATCAAGCACTTAATGAGTATTGGTGTTTTCGCGAATGTGAACCAGCTGATTAATCAAGATATTGGTTTTAAACTCGCGGGTAAACTCGGCGTTAAAATTCAAAAAGAAGAAGATGAAACTGCCACTCTCGTAAAAGATGACGAAGATAAAGAAGATCCGAAACTTTTAAAATTCCGTCCGCCTGTTGTCACGATGATGGGCCATGTCGACCACGGAAAAACATCCTTGCTTGACGCGATCCGCAAAACAAATGTCGCGGCGCGGGAAGCGGGTTTCATTACTCAGCATATCGGTGCTTACGGGGTAGATATTCCAGGTAAAGGACATGTTACTTTCTTGGATACTCCGGGTCACGAGGCTTTCACGGCGATGCGCGCGCGCGGAGCGAATGTGACCGATGTGGTTGTTCTTGTGGTGGCCGCGGATGACGGGATTATGCCGCAGACAGTGGAAGCGGTTGACCACGCGCGTGAAGCGGGATGCCCGATTATTGTAGCGATTAATAAATGTGATTTGCCCGCCGCGAATCCTCAGCGGGTGATGACAAGTCTTCAAAAAGTTGATCTGACGCCTGAAGCCTGGGGCGGTAAAACGATTTGTGTGGAAGTTTCCGCGAAAACCGGCAAGGGAATTGATAACCTTTTAGAAATGCTGCTGCTTGAGTCAGAAGTGCTGGATTTAAAAGCTAATCCTGACCGACCGGCGGTTGCGACTGTGATTGAAAGTCATCTTTCAAAAGGCAGCGGACCGGTAGCAAGTGTGATTGTTCAAAAAGGCACGCTTCGCACGGGAGATGTTGTGGTTGCCGGGCCTTATACCGGCCGCGTGCGCGCGATGCGCAA
>CAZEFF010000027.1:0-2250 GCA_964511315.1 uncultured bacterium
GCTGTGTGCGCATTTTTAAAAAATTCTCCGGATTTCCGTTTTGATTATCTTTCTTCTGTCACGGGCTCTGATTTTATTGATTACCTTGAATCGGTTTACCATCTTTATTCGATAGAAAAACGCGCAGGCTCACTTGTCCTGCGTGTGCGTGTTCCGAAAAGCAATCCGCGGGTTCCTTCACTTGTTCCGGTCTACCGCGGCGCGGAATATCAGGAACGGGAAGCTTATGATATGTATGGAATCATCTATGAGAAACACCCCGATTTAAGACGGCTTTTCATGTGGGATACCTACGAAGGCTTCCCTATGCGCAAGGATTACAGCCAAGAAGACTCTGAAACGCTGGAAGCCGCGGATATTGAATGGCTTGAAAAAAATGGCGTGAAAGTTTCTGATGAAATGCGCAAGAAGGCGGAAGAGCTCAGGCGCGAAGGCAAACGCGCGCTCGCCCAAAAACCCGGCGCTCCGGAGCCCGCATAATTATGAATAAAACTTTTTCAGCGGCGGATACGACTCAGGCGAATCTTGATACGCAAATGATGCGCATCAATATCGGGCCTCAGCATCCTTCCACTCACGGCGTTTTCCGCATGGATGTCGTCCTCGACGGCGAAACCATTGTTTCTCTGAAACCGGTCATGGGCTATTTGCACCGAAACCACGAGCAAATTGCAGAAAATATGTCTTACCTCTCTTCAATGCCCTACACCGACCGGCTGGATTATTTTAATTCCATGTCGAATAATTTTGGATGGGCGCTCGCGGTAGAAAAACTCGCGAACATCGATGTGCCTGAACGCGCGCAGTATATCCGCGTTATTATGGCCGAATTAACGCGTATTTTAAATCACGCGGCGGTGATCGGCTTTATGCTTAATGACCTCGGCGCTTTCTTCACACCTGTCCTTTACGCTTTCCGCGAACGTGAAAAAATTCTCGATGTTTTTGAAGAGATCTCGGGCGCGCGCATGATGTGCAATTATTTCCGCTTCGGCGGCGTGAAACGCGACCTTCCGGCCGGAACGCTTGAGAAAATCAAATCCATTGTCAGCAGTTTTCCTAAATTTCTTGAAGAATTCGAACGCCTGCTCTCAGAAAATGAAATCCTTTGCATGCGCTGTCAGAATGTCGGTGTTCTTCCCGCCGAACTCGCGGTCAATGCCAGCATTACCGGCCCCATGCTCCGCGCCTCAGGCGTGAATTACGATATCCGTAAAGTGGATAACTATTCAATTTACAACCGTTTCAGCTTTAAAGTTCCGCTCGGCCAAAAAGGCGATGTGTACGACCGGTACTTTGTCCGGATTCTTGAGATGCGCGAATCTTTAAAAATTCTTGAGCAAGCCATCAAAGACTATTCCAATACCCCGCCCGATTTAATCAGTAAGAAAATGGCGCCTTTTATTAAAAATCCCCGCAATTTTAAACCTCCCGTCGGAGAATCTTACGCGCGCGTGGAAGCTCCCAAAGGAGAATTGGGTTATTACGTTGTCAGTGACGGCACGGCGCAGCCCTGGCGTTATCATGTGCGCGCCCCTTCCATGATCAACCTGACTATTCTTGAAGATATGTGCATCGGACAAAAAGTCGCGGATGCCGTCATTATTCTGGGCTCGGTCGATATCGTGCTCGGAGAGGTGGACCGCTAATGATTTTCGGTGCAGGAATCGTCAAGGGCATGCTGATCACGCTGAAGCATTTTTTCCTCTCCTATTTCCGAAAACCCGGAGAAGACGGCGCGATTTTCACCAGCCAATTTCCCGAACAAAGGCTCGCGGAGAAAGAACGCTTCCGCAATTTCCCCTTTCTTGTTTATGACAATCAGCCGGATAATCTCCGCTGTGTTGCTTGCGACATTTGCGCCAAAGAATGTCCTCCAAAATGCATTTATATCGTCCGCGAATTTGATAAGGACGGAAAACCCCTTAAGCGGCCCGCGGTTTTCGATATTGATTTTACTGTCTGCATGAATTGCGGCATCTGTGAAGAAGCCTGCCCCTTTGATGCTATTTTTATGGATCATAATTTTGAGGTCGCTAACGCGGACCGGAATGAAAAACTGCTCATGCACCGTGACGACCTTTTAAAATCGAACGAGCATTTTAATAAAATCCGCCCGACTGACGCGGGGGCCATTGATGCCCGCCGCAAAGAAGCGGAAGAAAAGAAAAAAGCCGCGGAAGCCGCGGCAGCGGCAAAAGCGGCGCAAGCAGCATCCGCGCCTAAACCAGCGGATCCGTCCGCTGGCGG
>CAZEFF010000027.1:2350-10459 GCA_964511315.1 uncultured bacterium
GCCACCATGATGTATCTGACGCTGATTGAACGTAAAGTCATTGCCCGCATGCAAAACCGCATTGGCCCGAACCGCGTAGGAAAATGGGGACTGCTCCAGCCTCTTGCGGACGGCATCAAGATGCTCACAAAAGAAGATATTATTCCCACTCCCGCGGATAAAACCGTTCATCTTCTCGCGCCGATTTTTATCGTGATCCCCGCGCTGCTTGTTTTCGCGGTTATTCCTTTCGGACGCAATATGACGGCCGTCGATTTAAATGTCGGCGTGCTTTTCTTTATCGCGATTTCTTCCACAACAACCATTGCAATCTTTATGGCGGCCTGGGGCTCACGCAATAAGTTTTCTCTTCTTGGCGGAATGCGCGCGGTGGCTCAAATGATTTCTTACGAAATTCCGATGGTGCTGTCCGCGGTGCCCGCGATTTTAATTGCCGGCACACTCTCCACCAATGGAATTGTGGAAGCGCAAGGCGGCTGGTTTGGCCTCAAGTGGTTTGTCTTTACTCCCTGGGGTTTCGCGGCCTTTATCATCTTCTTCCTTTGCGGCGTCGCTGAATGTAACCGTTCCCCGTTTGATTTGGCAGAAGCGGAATCTGAACTTGTCGCGGGTTTTCATACGGAATACAGCGGTATGAAATTCGCCCTCTTTTATATGGCCGAGTTCATGAACAGCTTTACGCTGGCCGGACTCACCACGACCTTATTCTTAGGCGGATGGCAAGGCCCGCTGCTTCCTTCATGGCTTTGGTTCTTCCTTAAAACCTATGTTCTTATTTTTGTGATGATTTGGTTCCGCGGCACGCTTCCCCGTTTCCGCGTTGATCAGCTGATGAATCTAGCCTGGAAGTTTTTACTGCCTCTTACGCTTGTCAATGTGATGGTCGCGGGACTTTGGTATTTCGCGAACCTTCCGGTTAAAATTCTGAGTTCTGTCATTATCTTAGGCTTCACCTTTTGGGGCCTTACAAAATTAAACAAACCCTATACTCCTGAAAAACGCGTTTACACGTTCGCGGAATAATTATGGATACATTAACTCTTATTGTTAAAATTGGGCTTTATGTTTTGATGGCGTTCACAGCTATTGCCGCCGTTTGCGCGGTCACGCTTCCGAATCTTTTTCATGCCGCGCTCGCTTTAGCCGGCGCCCTGATCGGAGTCGCCGGAATTTTCATCGCCCTTCAAGCTGATTTCCTCGCGGTCGTTCAAATCCTTATTTATGTCGGCGCGGTCATGACGCTTGTGGTTTTCGCGATTATGATGACCGAAAACATCACGGATAAATCCGTGAAGCAGAAAAACAATCTTTCGATTCCGGCTTTAGCCTCAGTGATCATTCTTTTAATGCCGCTGCTTGGACTCATTAATCACACAGCATGGCCCATCCGTTCCGCGCAGGGCAATGTTCATGTAACCGTCATGGATCTTGGCAAGGCCCTTATGGGCAGTTATGTATTCCCTTTTGAAATTATTTCTATCGTTTTAATCGCGGTTCTGATCGGCGCGGTGATTGTGGCAAGAAAAGACGAGGCCGAAAAATGATTATTCCTCTTCAGCATTTACTGGCCCTCGGCGCTATTTTATTTTTAGCCGGAATCTACGGCGTTTTGGTCCGCCGGAATGTCATCGGAATTTTAATGTCGATTGAACTCATTCTTAACGCTGTGAATATCAATCTCGTGGCTTTTTCCAAAACAACGTCTCTGGCGCCCGAAACCGGACAGATTTTCGCGATCTTTGTGATTGCTCTGGCCGCCGCCGCCGCGGCCGTTGGTTTAGCCATTGTGCTCGCTTTATTCCGTAACCGCAAAACGGTTTACAGCGACGAAATGAACCTTTTGAAGTGGTAACTATGGAAAAATATATCCCTTTAATTCCTGTATTTCCGCTGATTGCTTTCATCATCAATATCTTTTTCGGCAAGCTTGTCAAAGAGAAGGCCTCCTGGATTTCTCTCGCCATGAGCTTTGTCTCTTTAGCGTTCGCGCTGCCTGTCATGATGATGGTTGCCAAGGGACAAACCTTAAGCGCCCAAACCACCTGGCTTACACTTGGCAGCTATGAACTTTCGATGGGTTACCTGCTAGATCCCTTGTCTACCACCCTTCTTTTCGTCGTCACCGTCATCGGCCCAATGATTGTGCTTTATGCTTCAGGCTATATGCATGAAGATCCGCGGTACTCCCGTTTCTTCGCGTATGTTTCTCTCTTTCTTTCAGCCATGCTGACGCTTGTGATTTCCAATAACTACATTCTCTTTTTTATGGCTTGGGAAGTCATGGGCCTTTGTTCTTATCTTTTGATCGGTTTCTGGTTCGAAAAGAATTCCGCGGCAGACGCGGGAAGAAAAGCCTTTTTGACGACACGCGTGGGCGATGTCGGATTTTTTATCGGTATCATGACTTTGTTTGTCGCCGCCGGAACTCTTAACTTCGCGGATCTTCATCACGCCGCGGAATCAAAGAATCCCATGTTAGCAATCGCCGCGCTTTTTATTTTTTGCGGAACGATCGGAAAATCAGCTCAATTTCCATTGCATGTTTGGCTTCCGGATGCCATGGAAGGTCCGACGCCGGTCAGCGCGCTTATTCATGCTGCGACCATGGTGGCCGCCGGTGTTTTCCTTGTGGCGCGTTCTTTTGTTCTTTTCGCGGCTTTCCCCAATGTCATGCAGGTTGTGACAACGATTGGCGCGATCACCGCTCTTATGGCGGCCTTTATCGGTTTAACCGCCAACGACATCAAAAAAATTCTGGCTTATTCCACCATTTCACAATTGGGCTTCATGGTCACGGCTCTGGGACTTGGGGGCCTTGCCGCGGGAACATTTCATTTAGTGACTCACGCGTTCTTCAAAGCCCTTCTTTTCCTCGGCGCGGGCAGTGTCATTCATGGAACGCATACACAGGACATCCGTGAAATGGGCGGTCTTTTTGGGAAGATGAAGCATACGGCCGCGACTTTCTTAATCGGATCACTGGCCATTGCCGGTGTGCCGCCGCTCTCAGGTTTTTGGTCGAAAGATGAAATCCTGGTCGCGGCGTGGGATTCCCATAATTATTTTGTTTTCACACTGCTTGTCATTGCGGCTTTCATGACCGCGTTCTATATGTTCCGCCTCGTCTTCTTGACGTTCTTCGGCAAATCCAGAAACCATCATTCTCATCCGCACGAATCTCCAGCCGTCATGACCACCCCTCTTTGGGTGCTGGCCATCGGCGCGGTTCTTGTGGGAATTCCGGGGTCTCCTTTCATGGGACATTGGTTTCAAAGCTTTCTTGCCGGACCGCATCACGGTGAACATCACGCGCATGTCCTTAACTGGTTTGTGATCGGCTGTTCCGTTGCCGCGGGTCTTGGCGGAATCGCGCTCGCGGCTCTTTTTTACCTGCGGCCCAGCAAGTGGCCTGAAAAAATCGCTTCCACTTTCAAACCGCTTTATCAGTTATCTACCGGTAAATTCTGGTTTGATGAAATTTATACGGTTATCTTTATTAAACCTTTCCAAGCGGTTGGGCGGCTGCTTTTTGGCTTTGATCAAAAGGTTGTCGACGGCGCGGTGAACGGCGCGGGAGATTTTGCTGTGGCCACTGCCGCGTTCAAACAATGGATTGATAAATATATTGTCGACGGGCTGGTAAATTTCGCGGGTTTCTTCACGCAATTCGCGAGCGCTATGCTCCGCATGGTTCAGACAGGATTTGTTCAGCATTACCTATTAATCGTGATGATTAGCGTCATCGGATTAATTTTTTTCCAGTTTCGCCCATAGTTAACCGTGAAGCGGGAAGGGTGAAAAGTGAAGAGCAAACTTCTCTTCACCCTTCACTAAATACTCTTCACTGATTTCATATAAGGAGTTTTCATGACTGCACATCTATTATCCAGCATTATCTTCGCACCGCTTATCGGGGCATTACTGATTCTCTTTGTCCCCGGAAAAAATGAGAAACTGATCCGGATCATCGCGACAGCCTCGGCTGCGCTGACCGGCGTCTTATCTCTTGTTGCGTTTTCTAAATTCAGCGGTGCTGAGGCGGGCTTTCAGCTGATCGAAAAGATTTCCTGGATCCCCCAGTTTTCAGTCCACTACTTCCTTGGAACTGACGGCATCAGCTTTCCCATGGTTCTTCTCACAACGCTCATCTGCCTTTTAGCCTGTGTGGCTTCTTTCGGAATCAAAGAACGCCAAAAGGAATACTTCTTCCTTTTCCTGCTTCTTGAAACCGGAATTTTGGGAACCTTTCTCGCGCTTGATCTCTTTCTCTTTTATATCTTCTGGGAAATCGTGCTTGTTCCCATGTACTTCTTAATCGGTATTTGGGGCGGCCCGCGCAAAGAGTACGCGGCGATTAAATTCTTTCTTTATACCCTAGCCGGCAGTTTGTTCATGCTTCTTGGTATTCTGGCCCTTTATTTCAATTCCACACCGCATACCTTTGATATGACCGTGCTTGTGACCAATAAATACAGCTTTGGGCTTCAGAAGATTCTTTTCCTTGCGTTCTTTCTTGGCTTCGCGATTAAGGTTCCGATTTGGCCGTTTCATACCTGGCTGCCCGATGCCCACGTTGAAGCGCCAACTCCTATTTCTGTGATTCTGGCCGGCGTTCTTCTTAAAATGGGGACGTACGGGTTTTTCCGGTTCAGCTACCCTTTATTTCCTGAAGCCGCGATTTGGTTTAAACCCTGGATGGCTTTGCTGGCTGTCATTGGTATTGTTTACGGCGGATTTGTCGCCATGGCCCAAACAGATTTCAAAAAAATGGTCGCGTATTCAAGCGTCAGCCATATGGGCTTTGTTCTTTTAGGACTGGCCGCGATGACGCAAAACGGCTTAAACGGCGCGCTTCTTCAAATGTTTAACCATGGCACCATCACGGCGGGGCTCTTCTTACTCGTCGGCGTTATTTATGACCGTACCCATACCCGTGATATGAATGTTTTCGGCGGCGTCCTCGCGCTGACGCCCGTTTACGGCGGAATTTTGATTTTCTTTTCACTCGCCTCTCTCGGGCTCCCGGGCCTTAGCGGTTTCATCAGCGAGTTTTTGGTTCTGCTCGGCTCTTATCAATCCACAAAACTTATGACAGGACTTTCCTGCATCGGAATTATTCTGGCCGCGGCGTATTTACTCACCATGATCCGTAAAGTATTGCTGGGTCCCATCAACACCAAATGGCAAGGGCACTTACCGGAAATTAATGGACGCGAACTTTTAACCTTGGTTCCTCTGATGATTTTTATTATCGTGCTCGGTATTTTTCCGAAACTCGCCCTAGATCTGATGATCCCCACAGTTAAAGGGCTTCTAACCGGTATGGGAGTTCAGGCATGAACGCGGTCGAAAGCCTCCGGTTTTTCCTTCCGGAACTTTTCCTTATTTGCGGAGCTTTTTTAATCCTCATTTTTGATTTGATGATTAAAAATAAAAAGGTTTTAGGCGCTTTAAGCCTGCTTACCTTGCTTGGCACGGCCTTGCTTGCCAAAACACCGTCGGTTTCTTACGCTCTATTCTCAGGGTTTTACACGCTTGATCCATTCACCCACTTTTTCCGCTTCATCGCGATCGGCGTCACCGCGGTCACCATCTTGATGTCTCTGGCTTACAAGCCTTTGCCGAAAGCCTATGAAGGCGAATATTATGTTCTTCTGCTCTTTATCTGCCTCGGGCTTATTTTAATGGGCGGGTCATCAAACCTTTTATCGATCTTTCTTTCCATTGAGTTCGTTTCGATGCTCTCTTATTTATTAGTCGGTTTTCTTAAGAAGGATGACAAATCGAAAGAAGCCTCTTTGAAATATCTGCTTTTCGGGAGCGTCGCTTCGGGGATTATGCTTTACGGAATGTCGCTTCTTTTCGGCGCGAGCGGTTCGTTAGATCTTTCTATGATTCAGCATGCGCTTACCACCAATAAATCGTTTTACGCGCTGAGCGTCTTCTCGTTTATCTTTATGGCTGTCGGCCTTGGGTTTAAAATTTCGATGGCACCTTTTCATATGTGGGCACCGGATGCTTATCAGGCGGCCCCGACACCTGTCACCGCGTTTCTTACGGTCGGCCCTAAGGCACTAGGATTCGCGGTCTTTATCCGGGTCCTCTCTACCGTCTTCGCGGGAATTGGCTTTAAATGGAGCCCTCTGTTAATGGGGCTTTCGATCCTTACGATGACGCTTGGAAACGTGATCGCCGTCTCACAAAGCAATATCAAGCGCCTGCTCGCCTACTCCAGCATTGCTCAAGCAGGCTACATCCTGATGGGATTAGCCGTATTTAATGAGATGGGGCTTTCGGGAATTTTAGTTTATTTGGTCGCTTACGCCTTTACAAACCTTGGAGCCTTTACAGCGGTGATCATTGCCTCAAATCATACAGGAAGCGATGATATTCAGTCTTACGCGGGGTTGGCAAAGCGCTCACCGTTTTTAGCGGCAAGTCTCTTGGTCTTCTTTTTGTCTCTCGCGGGGATTCCTCCGCTCGCGGGATTTTTAGCGAAGTTCTTCGTTTTTTCCAGTGCCGTACAGGCCAAGTTTTATGTGCTCGCTGTCGCGGCGGCAGTTAACAGCGCTATCGCGGGTTATTATTATTTCCGCGTCGTGCGCGTCATGTACCTTGTCCCTTCTGAAAATCAAGACGCGATCCCTCAGCCGGCTGTGCTGACCTTCACACTCTGCGCGCTGCTTGCCGGAACCGTGATTATCGGTTTGATGCCTTCCTCTTTAATTACCTTCGTTAAAGGAATGCTTTTAGTTTAAAGCATTCCGGTGCAGCACAGAGAGTCATTGTCTCTGGCAGCATGATGCTTTGCCATTAGGCAAAGCGTAAGGGTATGTTGCTTGTCTGACATACCCGCCGTCGGGACCAAAGTTAGTCCCGTACCGCGGCTGCCATGCCTTCGTCGACCAGTTTTTGGTTGAGTGACTGCTTGTCTTCTCCGTACCAGACCTCGGCAACAGAACGGCCATATTTATCTGTCGAAGTCACTTTTAAAATAATCTGCCCTTTGATTTCAGTCATAAGATTGACGAGATATGCTTTAGCCGCCGCGCCCTTTTCGGTATCCATTTCCGGGGCATCAATGCCTTTAAAGCGGAACTTCTGAACCGAGGAAAGTCCAAATCCGAGATCGATCACGGCCTCAAACGTGTCGCCGTCCAGCACTTGAGTGACATCTGCAAGGTAAGCCTTTAAATTCTTCGGATTCGCGGAAGAAAGCTGAAGCGCCGAAGTAATGATATCCCCTTCCTTAAAAGCCTCGATTCCTTCAGGCCTGTAAAAATTTCCAAACCCAAGGTCTAAGACGAGCTTTCCTTGGTAAGAGCCGTCCGCGGCTTTGACCACACGATACACGTTTAAAGTTCCTGGAGCAGGCACCGCATATTTGCCTTCCTCCGCCTTCTCCTGATTTTGGTCCGCGAATTTATTTAATTCTTCCTGGAGTTTCAAAACGGACCATTTTTCTTTTTCGCTTCGATCAAGCATAGATTCTCTTTGGGCCGGATCATCAAGGCTTAAGGCTTTAATGTAATGAAATAAACTTAAATTCCTGGAAGGCGCGGCATCCGGATAAGCCCTCGCAAAGCGGCGGTAACTAAGAAGCTCGGCGCTATCCATGTCCAAATCTTTTTCGAGTTTTGGATTCAGGTAGCCATTGTAGTCACTCCACATTTTATGAGCGGCCGCATGCGACTCGATCAATCTGCCGATTGTCCAAGCCTGAATGACAAGTTCTTGTTTCGTGAGCTGCGCTGCGGGCCGGCGGGCTTCCCGGACAGCGCTTAAAAGTTCATCATAGGTTTGGACTTGAGGGGACGCGAAAAGAGAACCGGAGAAAGTAAGAAACAAAAAAGCCGTGATCCCGAGGACCACGGCTTTTTTAATATTCACTCGACTGTTTCGTCGCAACAACTAGTTTCCTTATTATGTGCCGGCTTCCCAGGAAGCAAGATACACCTTTTGTTCCGCGGTCAGCTTATCAATTCCGACCTTCATCGCTTGAAGTTTCAGCAGAGCGACTTGCGCGTCAATCTGCGCGGGAACGGTATAAACACGCTTTTCAAGCATCTTAGCCGTTTTCGCCATATACTCCGAGCAAAGGGCTTGATT
>CAZEFF010000027.1:10559-22459 GCA_964511315.1 uncultured bacterium
TCAAGGGTTGATTGCCCTGTTCCATAGCGGTTATCAAAGAAATGTTTCGTATTGGCGTCATTGACAGCAATAATCGGATACCGCAGTTTTCCCTGCTCTTCAAGAGAACGGAGACGTACCACACCGGTGGTCGTTTCTTCCGTGCCGCCGATAATATTCGGCAGCAAATTCTGCATTTTGCCGTGAAGCTCAGAAACTAAATCTGCTCCGTCATCCATGGTAAGATTGGGCGCGAAATTAAGCGTCTGCTTAATATGAGAATAATAAGTCTTCTTATCTTCCCCTTTAATCGCGTATGTGCGGACACCAAAATCCTTGACCAGTGAGGCAGCAACATCATCCTGCGTGCTTAAAGGATTTGACGCGCAAATAACAAGATCGGCGCCGCCGGCTTTAAGAGTGCGCATCAGATTGGCCGTTTCGGTTGTGACGTGAAGACAAGCCGCGATTTTAAGCCCTTTAAGAGGCTTTTGTTTCGCGAAGCGTTCACGGATCTGCGTGAGCACGGGCATCATGCGGTCAGCCCAGAGAATGCGTTTTTTACCTTGTTCGGCTAAAGCGATGTTCTTAACGTGATATTTCATTATAGTTTGATCCTTCTATCGTTGATCGTCATGCAAAAATGACAATGGAGTTTAACGTTCGCTAAAAGCGGCTTCTTTCGATTTCATTTTTAACGCTGTGCGGATTTTCGCGACCGCGTCTGTTTTTTCCCAGGTAAACCCTTCTTCATTACGGCCAAAATGCCCGTAAGCGGCGGTTTGGCGGAAAACAGGACGGCGGAGGTTGAGTTTTTTAATAATTCCATTCGGAGTGAAATCGAAGGTCTTGCGGACCGCGTCGACAATTTCTTCATCAGAGAATGGGCTCGTTCCGAATGTATCCACCATGATGGAAACAGGCTGAGCCACGCCGATCGCGTAAGCCACCTGAATTTCGCAGCGCTTGGCCACGCCTGCCGCGACAAGATTCTTCGCGACGTAGCGGGCGAAATAGGCAGCTGAGCGGTCTACTTTGGATGGATCTTTACCGCTGAAAGCGCCGCCGCCGTGAGCGCAGGCGCCGCCGTACGTATCCACAATAATCTTACGGCCGGTTAATCCGGTATCGCCGTGAGGTCCGCCGATTTCAAAACGGCCGGTCGGATTAATAAAAATCTTGGCATCCTGAGAAAGAAGTTTTCCAGGAATGACATGAGGAATGACATGTTTCTTAAGGTCTTTTTCGATCGTTTTAAGCGTCACATCACCGTCATGCTGCACGCTAAGCACAATCGTTTCGACTGAAACAGGCACGCCATTTTCATATTCCACAGTAACCTGACTTTTCGCGTCCGGTCTCAAATAAGGAAGGGTTCCCTTTTTGCGGATCTCAGAAACACGGCGCACAAGCCGGTGAGCCAACACTAAAGGAAGAGGCATGAATTCAGGAGTTTCATCCGTGGCATAACCAAACATCATGCCCTGGTCTCCCGCTCCGCCTTTATCCACGCCCATCGCGATATCCGGCGACTGCTGCTGGATCGCGGTAAGGATTCCGCAGGTTTTATAATCAAAACCATATTCGGCATTGGTATAGCCGATTTCTTTAATCACGCCGCGGACAAGCTGCGGGATATCGACATAGGCGCTGCTTGTGATTTCGCCGGCAACAATGACCGTTCCGGTCGTTACAAGACATTCACAGGCCACGCGGGAAGCTGGATCATCCGCTAAAAGCGCGTCTAAAATGGCATCAGAAATTTGATCGCAGATTTTATCAGGATGCCCTTCGCTTACGGATTCAGAGGTAAAAAGATGACGGTCTTTTTTCATTGTTTTTAATTTCCTTTCAGGATTTTTTTAATATGGGTCTAACTTCTCGAAAACGCGCGTTGGCTTTTTCGTAGGAGGCGTGATCACCAATATCGAGCCACTCGCCATTTAGAGGAACCGCGTAGAGGCCTGCATTCTCAGCCAGCCACCTCATATAATGCCCGGGCTGGTCAGGATTATGGCCGTCTGCCAGATATTTGTCAAGCAGAGGGCGGGTCTCGCCAGGCAGCCAATAAATGCCGCAAGAAGCCAGGGTTGTAGGGGGGTTTTGGGGCTTCTCAAGGAACTGCTGGACCTTCCCATTGGGGTTAGAAATGACCAATCCATACTGCTTGGCCAGTTCCTTATCTTTGACATCATAAACCGCGATAGAACCCGCGGGACGATGGCTCTGAGCCTTCTTTACAAACTCCGCCAGGTCAAAGGTAAAGAGATTATCCCCCGCCAAAATCAGCAAATCTTCGTTACCGACATTTTTCTGTTTCAGCGCGTAAGCCAGATCACCAATGGCGCCTAGCCGGGTTTCATTGGAAACTGTTTGGTCATCGATCACTTCAATCGGCCATGCATAAGCCGCGGCTTTCGCCCAAGTTTCAAAATGTCCGGCAAACTTGTGATTCGTGACCGCGAAAACGGATTTAATTCCGGAGATTTCCTGCACCCTGTCCAGAATCCATTCCAGCATCGGCTTAGAGGCTACCGGTAAAAGCGGTTTTGGGGTATTTTGCGTTAACGGATAAAGCCGGGTGGCGTACCCCGCGCAAAGCAGGATGACTCTCATATCATTTCACTTTCTTTACCGCATCAATCGCGGGGATAATTAATGGGTTAACTTTTTCAAGAAGAGCGAGTTCAAAACTCACGCGGTCACCCAGACAAATCAGTGAAAATATTCTTGATAATGGATACTTTCCGCGCGACATTACGCTCATCACTCGGGCTCCGGCTTTCCGGATAATGCCTTGGGCAGTGTCGCGTTTTTTACGAATCCACCTGGGGTCATCTTTATCAATAAAAAATAAAGCGACCGATTGGCGGATTAATTTTTTAGGCAGACACCAGCCTTCGATTTCATTATGAAACATTTCAGGCATAAAATGATGCGAGGCCAAAACCTTGGCATTCTCGGCCAGCTGAGCGCGCCATCTGACAACCGCTGATTGAGTGAGTCCAAAAATACCGTAGATATGAATGGATTTATTCAGCAGTTTTTTCGCGATCGCGCGCGCTTTCGCCCCTTCAGCTGAAATTTTCCGCGCGACACTAATCACCTCTAAAAGCTCGGCATCTGAAACCGAAACCCATCCCCATTTGCGGAAAACAGGGATCAAAGAGAAAGTTAAATACCCCACCGCGCAGCGCGGCGGCATTCCCTTAGGAATCAGCAAGACCGGAATCTTTTTCGCTTTCGCGAGATCGGCAAGCTTTCCGCCGGAAGTCACCACAAGGATGCGGGCTTTGACTTTTAAAGCCTGCTGGAATGAGCGGAGCACCTCTTCGGTATTTCCTGAATAACTCGAGAATACCGCGAAGGTTTTGCTGTCGACCCATTCTGGGATGGGCGTTGTCCGGTAAATCGCGAACGGAATTTTAGACCGGCGGGCCACCAAAGTTCTTAGAATTTCTCCGCTCGCCGCCGATCCTCCCAGCCCGCAAAATAATATTTTTTGAATATCGCGGGTATGAACGGAGGAAGCTTTATACTCGTTACCGATCCGCAGGGCCTCTTTCACCTGGCGGTCAAGCGTTTCGAGATAAAACTTCATTTGAGAAATGGGGTCAGACATGGGGCGCTGGCTATTCGTCAACAAGTTCAGGGGCGATGCGTTTGAGCTGTTCATCGATATAGCGGCGGACTTCAAAACCTGTGGGAAACTCTAAAGCCTTTTTTGCAATCTTCTTCGCGTCTTCAAAAGAAACCGCGCGTATCGCTTTTTTGACTTTAGGAAGCACGACCGGACTTGTGCTGATTTCATCAATTTCAAGACCGACCAGCAAAATTGCGATCGCCGGATCACCGGACATTTCACCGCAGCTTCCAATCCACCGTTTTTTCTTATGGCCGTTTTCCACAACCTGCTTGATCAGCTTAAGAATGGCGGGATGCGTGGGTTCATAAAGATAAGCGATTTTTTCATTCACCCGGTCTACCGCGAGTGAATATTGAATTAAATCATTCGTTCCGATAGAGAAAAAGTCGACTTCTTCAGCAAGAATATCGCTTGTAATCGCGGCGGAAGGAATTTCAATCATGGCCCCGATTTCCATCTTCGGGTCATAAGGGATCCCCTCTTTTTTGAGTTCATTTCCGCATTCCTTTAAAATTTCATTGGCGCGGCGGAGTTCTTCGACATTAGAAATCATAGGGTACATGACTTTTAAATTGCCGTGAAAACCGGCACGCAAAATGGCGCGCAGCTGAATTTTAAAAATATCCACGCGGGTTAAACAGAAACGGATGGCCCGCCACCCAAGGAAAGGGTTCATTTCATTGGGGACATCAAGGACCGACGCGAATTTATCTCCGCCCAAATCGAGGGTGCGGATAATCACCGGGTGCGGAGCCATTTTTTCAGCAACCTGCCGGTACGCTTTATACTGCTCTTCCTCGGTAGGTAAATCCGAACGGTTCATGTAAAAATATTCCGTCCGGTAAAGCCCGATCCCATCGGCGCCATGCGAGACAACGGATGGGATTTCATCATGAAATTCAATATTTGCCGCCAAAGAAATTCTGTGTCCATCCGTTGTTTCAGCGGGAAGATCACGAAGTTTATCAAGCTCTGTCGTGAATTGAGTAAACCGCTTTCCAACCTGCGTAAATTCTTCAATCGTCTTTTCATCGGGATTAATAATGACAACCCCGTGCGTGCCGTCCACGATGACCATGTCCCCGCTTTTAATTTTAGACGTAACGCCTTCTAACCCGACCACCGCGGGAATTTCCATGGAGCGGCCCAAAATGGCGGTATGCGACGTGGGCCCGCCGATTTCGGTCACAAAGGCCAGCACCTTATTCTTATCCATGGTGGCCGTGTCTGAAGGCGAGAGATCATGCGCTAAGACAATGCCTTTGCCTTCGAGCTGAGTGATGGTGCCTTGTTCGCCGTATAAATTGTGCAGCAAGCGTCTTCCGACATCCCGGATATCGGCAATGCGTTCACGTAAATACTCATCATCAATTTGAGAGAAAGCCTTGAAGTAGCGCTGAATGACCGTGGCAAACGCGCATTCGCAGCCGATCTTCTTCTCTTTGACCAAAGCGATCACGTCTTCAATCAAGGTACGGTCTTCGAGGATCATCAAATGCGCGTTGAAGATATCAGAGCTTTCGCGTCCGATTTGGGAGGATATCTTTTTTCGTATGCCTAAAATTTCGGCGCGTGTGCGCGTCAAGGCGTCTTCAAAACGCGCGATTTCTTTTGAAATGTCTTCGGCGGGAATATTCCGCGCGGGAATATTGAATGAAATCTCACTATGGATCACATAGGCTGTACCGATCGCGACACCGGGAGAAACAGGAATGCCCTTCAGACGCTCCATGACTAGGCCTCTCCAAAATTATTAGAGATTAAATTTGCGATGGCGTCCAAGGCTTCCTGAGCGTCCTCACCCGACGTGCGCACAAGAATATTGGCTCCGGATCCGGCGGCTAGCGTCATGATTCCCATAATGGATTTTCCGTTCACTTTTTCTTTGCCTTTAATCACATCCACATCACATTTAAAGTGATTGGCCGTTTGGACAAAGAGCGCGGCCGGACGGGCGTGCAGACCCAGTTTGTTTTTGATCACAAACTTTTTTTCGATGCAATTTTTTTGCGGTGCAGATTCATTCATAAGAAGCTCCGGCGCTAGACTTTAGCCGTCTTGACGCCTTCAAAATAATGTTCAAAAACAAGATGCGCGAGCCGTTCAGGGTCATGCCGCACTTGACCATCAACGGCTAAGATGTCGCCTTCAATGACTTCATACCCTTTTTCTCTGATTTTATCCATGTCGAGCAAAACAGGTTCGGCCGCTTTCGTGCGGTATTTATCGAGCATCTCTTTGGGGATGGGCTGCACGTTTACAAAACAGGCGTCCACAATCCGCGGGTCGGTATGCTCAATCAAAACTCTCATGTGATCCCAAGCGCTGTAATTTTCGGTTTCACCGGGCTGGGTCATCACATTGCAGACATAAACTTTATACGCGTCTGATTTTAAAATGGCTTCATGAATATCCTGGATGAGCAAATTCGGAAGCACGCTTGTGTAAAGACTTCCGGGCCCGAGAATAATTAAATCCGCGTTTTCAATCGCGTCGAGCGCTTCCGGACATGCCTTGCAATCATCCGGCTTTAAACGGATATTCCGTAAAGGTTTATTGACGTCCGTAATATTTGTTTCCCCTTCAATGCTGGTACCGTCCATAAATTCACCGACAAGCGTCACCTGTTCCACTGTCGAAGGCAGAACGCGGCCGCGGATGGCTAATACTTTACTCGATTCCGCAATCGCTTTTTCAAAATCCCCCGTTACTTTTGACAGCGCGGTAATAAATAAATTTCCAAAACTGTGGCCTTTGAGCCCGGTTCCGTCTTCAAACCGGTACTGGAAAAGATCCCGGATCAGCGGGCCCGCGTCCGCGAGCGCCACAAGACAGTTGCGGATATCGCCGGGAGGCAGCATATCCATTTCATCCCGCAGCCGTCCTGAACTGCCGCCGGTATCTGTGACTGTGACAATGGCCGTAATATTGCTGGTAAAAAGTTTGATCCCTGAAAGCAGCGCGCTGAGTCCCGTTCCTCCGCCCACTGCCACAACCCGCGGTCCCCGTGAAAGAGAATCGTTTTGACGGCGCTGGTAAACAAGCTCTACGAGCGGATCATCGCCATGAGCCGGCATCAGCGCGCGCACAAAAATCCGCACAATGTTTTTTATCGCCATATATACCAGGAAAATGCCGAAGATAAGAAGCGCCATGGCGAGCGAGGCCAAAAGAATACTCGATTTGGAGATTGTCTTAACCGCCATCAAAGCAACCGCCGCGATCAGCCCCAGGCCTAAAAGGCACAGGGTGATCCAGCGCTTAATTCCAATTCCCGGGTAAAGCCACTTAAAAAAATCCATCGCGGTGAGATTATCCTTTTAAAAAATTAGTGTTTCTTTTCTTCTTCTCTGCGGATGAGATCAAAAACTTCATCCGGAGTTTTGCAGCGGCGCATCAGTTCGCAAAAATAAGAATCGCGGAGAAGACGTGAGATCTGCGCCAGCGCTTTAAGATGCGGGCCCGCGCTTTCTTTAGGAGCGACCAGAAGAAACAAAATATAAACGTGCTCTCCGTCGAGAGATTCGAAATTCACTCCCTTTTGGCTAATTCCCAAAACAGCGACAAGCTCTTTTACCTTGTCCGTTTTTCCGTGCGGAATCGCGATGCCCTGGCCAATCCCTGTAGACCCAAGGTTTTCACGTTCAATAAGCGCTTTGACGATATTTTTCTGATCGCCGATATCCTGAACCTCGGCAAGAACGCCCACAAGCTCCTTGAGAACATCCTCTTTGTCTGTGGACTGGATCCCAATTTTGATTCCTTTTTTGTCTAAAAACTCAGTGATTTTCATCGACTCTCTTGCCTCCCTGGACCGGTTAAAATTTAGGCTCAATCAGACCGTGATTGCCATCTTTACGCTTAAAGATAACGTTCACTTGATTGGTTTTAGCGTTTTCAAAAACCACGAAGTCATCCGCCTCGAGCTCAAGCTGCAAACTCGCCTCTTCGGGGGACATGGGTTTTGGGGCGAAAGCATTCTCGCGCAAAATGGACGGCCTTCTTTCATTGAGGGGGGCTGCTTCTTGCAGAAGTTTCGATGATCTTCGGCCTTTACCCGGAAGATCGCTGGATTTTTTATGATGATCTTTAACTTTTTCGCGGAATTTTTTCAGCTGTTTTTCAACCCGCTCACACGCCTGGTCAATCGCCGCGTAAACATTCGCTTTGCTGCTCGCTTCTCCGAACGCCTTAAGATTTTTGGCTAAAACAGTGACTTCCGCTTCATAAAAATATTTTTCTTTATTGAGAATCACATGCGCTTCAACCAGCCTCGGCAGAAATTTTTCAAACCGTGAAAGTTTTTCGCGAAGATGTTCTTTCATTCCATCCGTCACACTTAAATTTTTGCCCGCAAATCGAATATCCATAAAGTCCCCCTCCTGATAAAACTACGCTAAAGTAAATTTTTGCCCCAAATAAAGTTCACGCGCTTTACTGTCAGACGCCAAAAAGGTTGACGTTCCTGAAACTTCCACTTTCCCATCACAAAGAATATACGAACGGTCCGTAATCGCTAATGTCTCACGGACACTATGATCGGTTAAAAGGATGCTTAACCCTTGAGCTTTCAGTTTCTGCAGAATTTTTTGCACTTCAAAAACAGCAATGGGGTCGACGCCGCTAAACGGTTCATCCAGCAGAATAAGCGAAGGATTCGTGACAAGCGCCCGCGTAATTTCTAAGCGGCGCCGTTCGCCCCCGGAAAGCGTATAAGCTTTGTTCTTCGCCAGATAAGCGATATCAAGCTCATCAAGAAGCCTCGCGAGTCTGCGGTCACGCTCTGCCTGCGGAATATCGAGCGTTTCTAAAATCGCCATCACATTTTCTTCAACTGTAAGCTTTCTAAAAATGGAAGGCTCCTGCGAAAGATAGCCGATCCCAAGGCGGGCGCGCTGATACATGGGAAGCTCCGTGATGTCTTCACCGCGGAAAAAGATACGCCCGGCATCCGGCCGTATCACGCCTGTCACCATATAAAAGGTCGTGGTTTTACCTGCCCCGTTAGGTCCTAAAAGACCGACAATTTCACCGCGTGACACATTAATACTGACCGAATCAACCACTTTCCGGCCCTTATACGATTTATTGAGCTGCTTAGTTTCAAGAAGTAGCATTGAAAATATCTCCGTCTTTTTGATCTCCGCCAAAATAAAGGGCTTCGGCATCACCGCCTAAAATAATACGCCCCTCATCCGCAAGATAGATCACGCTGTCGCTGTACGTTTTATTGCCATCCGGATTTTCAATGACAACATTCCCAAGCGCCACAATTTTGGCGACTTGCCGGCTCACTTTATTATAGTAAACATCCATAATGTCAGCGGAGAGCTTTCCGCGCGCGTCTTGAGCAACCACATTATCTTTGAAATGCGCAATATTCTTTTCATAATCGATCACAAGCGCCCCATCACAAGTAATCACAGTCGGCCCCGAGGTCTTAGCCTTCGGATCCTGCACCACCACCGTCACATTTTTCTTAAACTTCACCTTTTTAAGGTTCGAGTCACCGCTCGCGCCTTCGCCCTCAATATTAATATTATCTTTTTTAACTTCCGTTTTCACATCCGTTTCCATCAAATGCTCACTTGGATGAATATTGAGCTTTTCGGTCAGAAGTCTGGTCCCATTTTCAGTCGTTGCGACCACATTTTTCTCAAGTTGAACCTTATTCGACTTTTTATCGTAATTTCCCTGATCCGCGGTAATGGTAACAGGCGTTTCTTCCGCGTAAGCTTTCGCCACCACATTCATCAGAAAAACATTCTGGCTGAGAATATCCGCGGAATCTCCTTCGATCTCAATTTCCTTCTCACCGCTGGGCGTGTATTTCGCGAATGAAAATGAATAAACTTTATGCGTCGTGTTTTGAGGCTTCTCCCCGGCCTTCACCTTTGGTTTTCCGGCACGGTTCGCCACAAAAACCTGAAGCTGAATCACTCCGGCATAAAGGAGAATAAACGCGACAAAACCGACAATAACTTTTTTAACCATATTTTTTACCTCTCCTCTGTCATGACTTCCGAAGTCCGTTTTTGCACATCTTCGGGCTTCGTCTTCCAGCGGTTATGCATCCAGGCCCACTGTTCCGGATATTGCCTGATAATTTTTTCAAACTCAGCCATCCACTGAGCGGTATAACGCTTTACCGCTTCGTCTCTGGAACCCTCAACACGGGGGCGGATAATTTCGCCCAAAATAATCTTGTACCGGCCTCCCGGCTGACGCACCAAAAAATTGCATACAATCGGCGCGCCGCTTGAAATCGCGAGCCTTACCGGCGCTACCGGGGTATACGCCGGCCGTCCAAAAAAAGGAACAAAAACGCCGCGGATACTTTCGATATCCTGATCCGGCAAAAGCCCGACAATTTGATTCTTCGCGAGCAGATCTAATATTTCCCGCGAAGCCCCATCCCGATAAATCGTGCGCACATTCATGCGTTCTCTTAATCCCACGACCCAGCGGTTATAAGGCTCGTAATAAATTCTTCTCGCCAATACCGCGCCTTCGAATCCTTTTAAACCGAAGACACCGGCAAGCAAATCCCAAGACCCGATATGAGCGGTCATCGAGATCAATCCTTTGCCTTCTTTAAGCAAAGAAGCATAAACATCAAAGGCATTGCCCGGCTCAATGAAACTCATGGCCTTTTCAAAGGTAATCGAGGGAACTTTTAAAAGCTCCGCCGTTGTTTGAGCCAGGTTTTGCATCACCTTACGGGCCGTCACCCGAATTTCAGATTCGGATTGCAGATTTCCGTAAGCTTGACGCAAATGAGCCAGCGTCAAATTTCTTTGACGGCTGATCACCCAATAAGACAAAGAACCAAAAAAGCCCGCGGCAGCGAGCAGCAGCCGCCTCGGGAAAAGACCAAAAATTCCCGCGAAAAACCGGGCCAGCAGGTAAAGAAAAAAGCGGTAAGGCTTTTTCTTTGCCACTTACACAAAACCCGCTTTTAAAAGATCCTGAACGTCCAGAAGACCGACAGCCCTGCCCTTTTGATCCACCACAGGCAGTTCATCAATTCTGCGGGTCTTCAAGATATTCAATGCCTCCGCCGCAAGATGATCCTTTTGAATCACCGTCGGCCGGAGTGTTGCTAACTTTTTGACGGGTTCTTTTAAAATCGATTCACCGCTTTCTTTCAAATGGCGGCGCAAATCTCCGTCGGTAAAAATCCCTGTTACTCTGCGCCCGGCATCCACCACCGTGCAGCTTCCCGCGCGGGCCGCGGTAATCTTTAAAAGCACTTGGCGGACCGGCATGCTTTCGCGCACGATCGGATGCGCCTTTCCTTTGCGCATAATATCTTCAACTTTTAAAAGCTTCCGTCCCAAACTTCCGCCGGGATGAAGCATCGCGAAATCTTCTGTCCGGAATCCCTTTTTCTTGAGCAATGACAGCGCGAGCGCGTCACCCATCGCCAAAGCCGCGGTGGTAGACGCGGAAGGCGCTAAATTTAACGGGCATGCTTCTTTCGTCACTCCAAGATTAAGTACAACATCCGCGTGCTTGGCTAAAGTTGACCGCGGATTGCTGGTCATCGCGATCAAGACCACACCGATTTTTTTAAGCGTTGAAATCAGTTTTACGATTTCTTCAGTTTCTCCGCTTTGTGAAATAACAATCAAAACATCTTTAGCCGTGACCATTCCTAAATCGCCGTGAACCGCTTCGGCCGGATGAAGAAAAAGACTCGGTGTCCCGGTCGAGGCCATCGTGGCCGCGATTTTCCGGCCGATAAAGCCCGGCTTTCCCATCCCGGTAATGATCACGCGGCCCTGACACTTCGCCATCCAATTCACGGCTTTTTCAAAATTTTTATCGATATAGCGAAGCAGGCTATGAATCGCTTTCGCTTCAATCAAAACAATTTGCCGTGCCGTCTTTAAAACAGAAGAGCTCATACCAGGGCAACAGCCTCTTGATTCATAACTTTTTTAAGCTCAACCAAAATTTCAAGGAGCGGTTTTAATTTATTAAGATGCAAAGCGTTCGGTCCGTCTGAAAGAGCTTCCGCGGGATTTTCGTGAATTTCCATAAACACGGCATCCGCGCCCGCGACGACCGCGCAGCGGGAAAGCATCGGGATAAACTCAGCCATTCCGCCTGAAGCATTTCCTTTTCCGCCTGGAAGCTGAACGGAGTGCGTCGCGTCAAACATGACGGGATATCCAAAACCTCGCATGATCGGAATGGAACGGAAATCACTGACTAAATTCTGGTAACCAAACGTAAATCCGCGCTCCGTTAAAACAATTTTTTGACAGCC
>CAZEFF010000027.1:22559-25685 GCA_964511315.1 uncultured bacterium
CGGGCGACCGCGGAAATCTTCTCCGCGTGGCGCATCACACTTTCTTCGCTTTCAATCACACAAGGACCGCCGATCAAAACCAAATTCTTGGGATCGCCGAAAACAACGGAAGAATTGACCGGAACCGTTTGGACACGCATGCTTAGCCTTCCTTTTCCGCAGAAATTTTCATTTCTGTATCCGCGGGCGCTTCTTCTTTGGAAGGCGGCGGAACCTCGGCACTTTCTTGATAAATCAAAGCATGCTTAACAAATTCCCGGAAAAGCGGATGGGGTTTATCGGGACGCGATTTAAATTCGGGATGGAACTGCACGGCCAAAAACCATGGATGGTCTTCAATTTCTATAATTTCGACTAACTTTCCGTTCGGGGACGTGCCGGAAAATTTAAAACCCTGCTTAATAAAATCTTCGCGGTATTCATTGTGAAATTCATAACGGTGACGGTGGCGTTCCATCACCTCATCAGTTTTGTAAGCCTTGTAGGCGAGCGAATCCTTTTTCACGTGACATGGAAACGCTCCAAGCCGCATAGTGCCGCCCATATTTTCAACTTTCTCCTGCTCGGAAAGAAGACTAATCACCGGATAGGCCGTCTTTTTATTAAATTCCGTGGAGTGCGCGCCTTTCCAGCCCAGGACATTGCGGGCAAATTCAATCGTGGCCGTCTGCATACCAAGACAAATTCCAAAGTAAGGAATTTTGCTTTCACGCGCGTATTGAACAGCTTTCATTTTTCCTTCAATCCCGCGCATTCCGAAACCGCCAGGAACCAGAATCCCTGAAACATCTTTAAAAATACGCGCGCAATTCGCGTCCGTTAAATGTTCCGAATTAACGCGTTTGATCACGACGCGGGCATTATTTCCAATTCCGCCGTGAATCAGTGATTCATAAATCGATTTGTACGCGTCCTGAAGATCAATATACTTCCCCACCACCGCGACTTTTACGGCTTTTTTAGGATTCAAAACAATATCGACCACTTCTTTTTTCCAGGAATGAAGGCTGCCCGTGCGGTATTCAATCTTCAGCATGCGGCAGATAATCTCTTCGAGTTTCTGTTCTTTCAGCATGAGGGGCACTTCATAAATGGAGCGCACATCTCGCGCTTCGATAACCGCGTTTTCATCCACATTGCAGAACAGCGCGATTTTATCTTTGATATTTTTCGAAATTTTCTTTTCCGTGCGGCAGAGAAGAATATCCGGCTGAATACCAATTTCACGCAAAGTCCCAACGCTATGCTGCGTGGGCTTGGTTTTAAGCTCTCCGGCAGCCTTGATGTAAGGAACAAGTGTCAAATGCACAAAAAGAGAATTCTCACGGCCGACTTCATGACGGAATTGACGCACCGCTTCAAGAAATGGCAAGGATTCGATATCACCGACTGTCCCCCCAATTTCCGTGATCACAACATCAAAGCGCTTGCCCTTCGACACTTCGCGGATACGTTCTTTGATGGCGTCGGTAATATGCGGCACCACTTGAACCGTCGCGCCCAGATAATCGCCGCGGCGTTCTTTCGCGATGACTTCATAATAAATTTGTCCGGTCGTGACATTATTCACTTTGTACATCGGAATACCGGTGAACCGTTCATAATGGCCGAGATCCAAATCAGTTTCCGCGCCGTCATCAGTCACATAAACTTCTCCGTGCTGATAAGGATTCATGGTGCCGGGATCCACATTGATATAAGGGTCCAATTTTTGCAAAGTGACTTTAAGGCCTTGAGCTTCTAATAACCGGCCAATGGATGCCGAGGCAATGCCCTTGCCAAGACTCGAAACAACTCCCCCCGTAACAAAAATATGCTTTGGCATCTTACGCTACTCCCATTTTAAAATTTTTAAGTTTTGATTCAACGGTTTGAAGGTCATCAGCAGTATCAACGCTGTAAGAATCATAAACAGTTTCTACTACCCGAATCGATAATCCGCGTTCCAAAATACGAAGCTGTTCGAGTTTTTCGATCTGCTCCAAAACTCCCGGCTTCCAGCTCACAAAATCCAGCAGAAATTGTTTCTTATATCCATAAATTCCTAAATGCTTCAGATAAGTAAACGCTTCACCTTTTCCGTCACGGTAAAAAGGGATCGGCGCGCGGGAAAAATAAATCCCGTTGCCCTTTGAATCACAAACGACTTTCACCACATTTGGATTTTCATAATCCGCGGCATCATTACGCTGCACCGCGAGCGTTCCGACTTGAAGCGTGGAATCAATCTCGAAAGCGCTGATCAGCCGGTCAATGGAGTCAGGATGCATCATAGGCTCATCGCCTTGAATGTTAATAAAAACGTCAGCATTTTCACGGGCCGCGATTTCCGCGACGCGCGATGTCCCGTTCGGATGATCACCGCGCGTTAAAACCGCTTTTCCGCCGAAAGAAACCACGCAATCCACAACCCGCTGATCATCAGTCGCGACAATCACGGCCGCAAGTTTCTTCGCGCGGATAGACCGCTCCCAAACGTGCTGAATCATGGGCTTGCCTTGTAAAGGCTTTAAAACTTTTTCCGCAAGTCTCGTTGAACCGAGTCTCGCTGGAATGACTCCAATAACTTTCATACTTCTCCTTAGCAGTCCGCTACGGCCTTGCGCAATTCATCCGGCAAAACCGTTGCCGTACCAAGCTTACCCACAACAATTCCAGCCGCTAAATTGGATAAAATCGCTGCCTCGCGCATCTTGGCTCCCGCCGCAATGGACAGGGCCAGTGTCGCAACCACAGTGTCTCCCGCGCCTGACACGTCATAAACTTCCTGTGCCGCAGTAGGGATACGCGTAATTTCACCATTCTTCTCAAAAAGAGCCATTCCGCCTTCTCCAAGCGTCATGAGCACCGCTTCAGATTTAAGCGATTTCATGAGCCCCTTACCCACGGCTTCAAGCGAAGGTTTTTCATGAGGGGTTTTCACCTTCGTCAAACGCCCCGCTCCTAAAATTTCAAATCCGTTATAGGCTTCTTTTCGGTTCGGCGTAATGACTGTCACGCCGTGATAATATGAAAAATTTTTTTCTTTCGGATCAACGATAACCGGTTTACGGAATTTACGCGCTAGACTGACAATATCTTTTAGCAGCGCGGGCTGAATGACTCCCTTGCCGTAATCTTCGATGA
>CAZEFF010000028.1:0-25500 GCA_964511315.1 uncultured bacterium
TGCGGTGAAGGTGAAGAGGCTGATCTCGCGCTTCTTGAAGAATTGGCTCCTATGGTCCGCGATACCAGTTTGTGCGGGCTCGGAATGACCGCGCCGAATCCGCTCCTGAGCACGCTCCGATATTTTAGAAATGAGTATATGGCGCATATTCACGAAAAGCGCTGCCCCGCGGGTGTATGCAAAATGCCCGCTGCGGCCGGGAAGCGAGGCGCCTGATGACTTCTAAAATTAAACTGACCATTGACGGAAAAGAAATTCAAACCGATGCGGGAAAAACTTTGCTTGAAGTTTGCCGTGAACATAAAGTGGATCTTCCGACTCTTTGTTATTTTGAAGGGCTCAGTACGGTGGGTGCCTGCCGTCTTTGCGTGGTTCAAATTGAAGGAAATCCAAAACTGCTTCCCGCTTGCACGACGCCAGCCGCGGAAGGGCAAAAAATTACCACGGTGACCGAAAAGCTTACGAAATACCGCAGAATGATCGTGGAGCTTTTTTTCGCCGAAAGAAATCACGTTTGCGCTGTTTGCGTGGCGAATAATCACTGTGAACTGCAGAACCTCGGATATAAAGTCGGGATGGACCATGTGAGGTTTCCTTATCTCTACCCGGAATGCAAAGTGGACGCGACTCATCCGGAATTCGTTATGGATCATAACCGCTGTATTATGTGCACCCGCTGCGTTCGTGTCTGCGATGAAATTGAGAGCGCCCATAACTGGGATGTGATGGGGCGCGGATTTCAGTCAAGAATCATTGCCGATTTCAATCAGCCCTGGGGGGAATCTGAAACATGCACTTCCTGCGGCAAATGCGTGGAGATTTGTCCAACCGGAGCTCTTTGGCCGAGAAGCGCTGTTCTTGGAAGTCTTGAGAAAAAGCCTGAAACCATCAGTGAATTGATCGAAAAGAGAAAGGCGAAGTCATGAAAAAAAAGGTCGCGACGGTTTGGCTTGGAGGCTGTTCGGGATGCCACATGTCCTTTCTTGATATCGATGAACGGATATTGGAAGTGGCGAAGCTCGCGGATATTGTCAAAAGCCCGGTCGTGGACCAAAAAGAATTTCCGGAGGCGGATATCACGCTTGTGGAAGGCGCGGTCGCGAATGAAGAGCATTTGGAGGAAATTAAACATATCCGCGCCAAAACTAAAATTCTGGTTTCGTTCGGGGACTGCGCGGTGACCGGCAATGTGTCCGCGCTTCGCAACTGGATTTCCAAAGAAACCGTGCTGGCACGCGCTTATCTCGAGGTGCCGAGCACGGATCAGGGGAAGATTCCAAATGAAGAAATCGCTAAGCTGATTGACAGAGTGAGGCCTTTGCATGAAGTCGTGAAGGTGGATTATTACTTACCGGGATGTCCGCCGAGTGCCGACTTAATTTTTTATGTTCTATTTGAACTTTTGAATGACCGCGTTCCGGTACTCAATCAAGGAAACTTAAAATATGGATAAGCCGAACGATTCAAAAAAAATCACCATCAATCCTGTTACGCGCATTGAGGGGCACGCGAAAATTACTGTCCAGCTGGATGATTCAGGGCAGGTTAAGGAAGCGCGTTTTCATGTGAATGAATTTCGGGGTTTTGAAAAATTCTGCGAAGGCCGGCTTTTTACCGAGATGCCGAATATTACGCCGCGCATCTGCGGGATTTGCCCGGTGAGTCACGCGGTTTCTAGCGCGAAAGCGGGTGAAATGATTATGCGGATCACGCCGCCTTACGCTGGAAATTTGGTGCGGCGGCTGGTTCATCTCGGGCAAATTATTTCTTCGCACGCGCTCAGCTTTTTTCATCTTTCTTCGCCGGACCTTCTGCTGGGCTGGGACTATGAGCCGTCAAAGCGCAATATTCTGGGTGTCGCGGAAAAATTTCCGGATATCGCTAAGCGGGGAATCCGGCTGCGCAAGTTCAGTCAGGAAATCAGCGAACGGATTACGGGGAAAAAAATACACGCGGTTGGAATTGCGGCCGGGGGAATGACAACGCCTCTGACAGAAGAAAACCGCAAGGCTCTTTTAGATTGGGTTCCCGAAGCCCTTGAAACCACGCGCATCGGCATCGATCTTTTTAAAAAATACTGCGATTCTCATGCCGCGGAAGTGGAAAACTTTGACGCCTGCGAAACGCTTTATCTTGGTACCGTCAGCGCGGACGGTTCGATGGAGCTTTACGACGGCAAGCTGCGCTTTATGGGCGCGGACGGAAAAATCATTGCCGATCAGCTCGATCCCTCGAACTATCTTGACTATATCGCGGAGCGCCCGGTGGCCTGGTCCTATTTGAAATATCCTTACTATAAACCCCTTGGGCCTGAAGCGGGGGTGTACCGCGTTGGACCGCTGGCGCGCATGAATATCGCGTCGAAACTGAAAACGCCGCTCGCGCAAAAGGAGTTTGAATATTTTAAAAGTATCGGACGCGGCCGGCCGGTGCATGGAACTTTTCAGTACCATCTTGCTCGTCTTATTGAAACATTGAGCGCTGTCGAACAGGCCGAACAAATTTTAAAGGATCCGCAAGTGACGTCGGCGGATACTTACGCGCGGGGAGTCCGAAATCAATCGGAAGGCATCGGCTGTTCCGAATCTCCGCGCGGAACTTTGTTTCATCATTACGTGACGGATGAAAATGGAGTTCTAGAAAAAGTGAATTTGCTGATCGCGACGGGCCAGAATAATCCGTCGATGAACCGTTCGATCACAGAAATCGCGAAAAAACTGATTAAGGGAAAAAATGTCCCGGAAAGCGCGCTTAACCGCGTGGAAGGGGCTATCCGCTGTTATGATCCCTGTCTCTCATGTTCCACGCATTCGATCGGTTCCATGCCGCTCATTATTGAAATTACCGATGCGAACGGGGAAGTGCTGAATACCGTAAGGCGGTCATCATGAAAACGCTTGTTGTGGGATACGGCAACGTGACGCGTTCTGATGATGGTGTCGGCGTGCGTCTTATTGAAGCGCTCGATAAAGCAAATATTCCGGGAATTGAAACCCGCTCGGCACAGCAGCTGCATGTTGAAATGGCGGAAGAAATTATTCCGTATGAGACGGTTATATTTGTGGACGCGGGACAAACCGGACCGGAAATTGATTTTCATCAGATCGGCTTGGATTCAGCAGGCGGGTTTACTTCTTCTCATTTTATGGCGCCGGCAGTCATTTTAAGTTTGGCGAAAAAGATTTACGGCAAAGTTCCGAAGGCGTGGCTTTGCAGTATTCAGGGTAAGAATTTTGAGTTTGGAACGGATCTTTCCCCGGAAGTTGAGGAGAGAATGGTAAAAGCGCTCGTAATGATCCGCGCGCTTTCTAAGGAGGCGGCCCATGCATGAAGGACATTTTTCCGAACAAATTGTCGAAGCGATTCTTGAGGAGTTGGAAAAGCGTCAAGTTATCAATCCCTCAAAAATTAAGGTGAAGGTCGGGGAAATGCTGCACTTGGTTCCTGAGAGCGTCAAAATGCATTTTCAAGTAATGACGGTCCGTACGATGCTTGAACACGCGGAACTGGAACTTGAAGAAATTCCCGTGATTGTGAAATGCCGAAGATGCGGAGCCGAAGGCGGCGTTTTGGATCATCATATGCTGATGTGCCAGTATTGCGATTCCCAAGATGTTGATTTGGTCAGCGGACATGATGTGGTGATTGATGAAATTGTCTGTGAGCAAAAAATAAATTAGAGAGGGGTGTGGAAAAGCAATGAACACGCCCATTAAGACAAATCGTAAGAGACTAAAAGTGGCGCTTCATGGTCTGGTGCAGGGTGTGGGCTTCCGTCCTTTTGTGTATCATCTCGCGGCTGAAATGGGCCTCACCGGATGGGTTAAGAATTCATCGCAGGGTCTTTTTATCGAAGCCGAGGGACATCTTGAGCGGCTGGAAAATTTTCTTGAGCGTTTGCACAAAGAACTTCCGCCCCAGGCCTTTATTCAAAGCTTTGACTCCGTCATACTTGATCCGCGCGGTTATGATCATTTTGAAATTTTAGAAAGCGACGCGTCCGGCCTTAAGACGGCTCTTATTCTTCCCGATCTTGCTCCTTGCCGGGAATGTGTCCGTGATATTTTTGATCCGAATAACCGCCGATATGAGTATCCTTTCACGAACTGCACGCATTGCGGACCCCGCTACAGCATCATTGAAGCCATGCCTTACGACCGCGCGAATACGAGTATGAAAAAATTCAGAATGTGCGCGGAATGCCACTGGGAGTATGACCATCCGGACGACCGTAGGTTTCACGCGCAGCCGAACGCCTGTCCGCGCTGCGGGCCGAAACTTTATTTGTGGGACGGCAAAGGAAGGGAAATCGCCGCGGGAGGAGAGGCGCTCGAGCTAGCCGTTCAGAGACTCAATGACGGGAAAATCGCCGCGGTAAAAGGCGTCGGAGGATTTCATTTAATTTGTGACGCGCATCAGGAAAAAGCGGTCATAGAACTTCGTGAAAGAAAGCGCCGCGAAGAAAAGCCTTTCGCGCTCGTCGCTCCTAACTTGAGGTGTATTGAGAAATATTGTGAGGTCTCAGAGCAGGAAAGCCGGCTCCTTTTATCCGCGCAGGCGCCAATTGTGCTGCTCAAGCGGAAAATTCATGTTTCCGTTGAGCCGGTCGCGAGCTCCGCGGCCCCTGAAAATCCTAATTTGGGCATCATGATGCCGCCGTCACCGCTTCATTATTTACTTTCCCGGAAATTTGGGAAAATGCTGATCGCTACAAGCGGAAATTTAGCGGAAGAGCCGCTGGTCACTCATGAAGAAGAGGCGGTGAGCAGACTTTCAGGAATTGCGGATTTTTATCTTGTTCATGACCGGCGCATTGTTCGGCCCTTAGATGATTCGGTCGTGCGAATCATGGCGGGCAGGACCATGGTTTTGCGGCGAGGCCGGGGTTACGCGCCCATGCCGGCTGCTCATACGGCAGAAAACGCGCCTCCGATGATCGCGGTGGGCGCGCACTTGAAAAATACAATCGCCCAAAATATCAACGGACAGGTTTTTATGAGCCAACATATCGGCGATTTGGATAATGCTAAAAGTTATGACGCGTTTCACGAAACGCTAAAAACCTTTAAATGTCTTTATGAAACAAAACCGGAAATTGTGGTTTCTGACCTGCATCCCGACTATGCGTCTTCGAAATATGCCGAGCATTGCCGTCTGCCCCGCGTAAAAATTCAGCATCACTACGCGCACGCGCTTTCCGGCATGGCGGATAATGAAATTGAAGCGCCGGTTCTCGCCGTTTGCTGGGATGGAGCGGGTCTCGGTTCTGATGAGACGGTTTGGGGCGGCGAATTTTTAAGGATTCATGAGACATTTTTTTTCCGTGCCGGGCATTTCCGCCGTTTTAGGCTTCTTGGAGGCGACAAGGCCGCGAAGGATCCTCGACGGGCAGCTCTTGGCGTGCTCTATGAAATATTTGGAGACTCACTTTTCAAAATGCGCCGGCTGAACTTTCTAGAATCTTTTACCAAAAATGAGCTGGGTGTTTTACACACAATGCTGCGTCGGGGAATTCAATCGCCTTGGACTACCAGTGCGGGACGGTTATTTGACGCGATTGCTGCTTTGACGGGAATCCGGACAGCGCGTCAATACGAAGGGCAGGCGGCAGCCCAGCTTGAATTTGCGGCAGAGAAATGCCCATCGAGCGAAATTTATCCGATTTGGATGTCGGCTTATTGTCCCTTGAATAAAGAAAGGATAGCGGGCGAGGCCGAAGCGGAGCAGACGGACACGAGTATCCGGGTCTTTGACTGGGAGCCTGTTGTGCGAAAAATTCTTGGAGATTTGGATGACGGAGTTTGCCCGGCAGAAATTGCCGCTAAATTTCACAACACATTGGCTGAGGTGATTGTGCTGATGGCGAAATCGGCCAGAGAAGAAAAAGTTTTGCTGACCGGCGGCTGTTTTCAGAACCGCTATCTGCTTGAGAAATCCATTTCTGAACTGCGCGCCGCTGGCTACAAGCCGTATTGGCATCAGCGCATTCCATGTAACGACGGCGGAATTTCCGCGGGACAAATTGCCGGAGCCTCGCGGGTTTTAGTGAAAAAAATCAGAAAGGAAGTCATTCGATGTGCCTAGCCGTTCCTGGAAAAATTATTTCGATTGAAACCGATGAATTCGGACAAAGTAAAGGCAAGATTGATTTTTCCGGAATTCAGAAAGAAGTGAATCTCGCGTATGTGCCGGAAGCGAAAGTGGGCGATTACGCGGTGGTTCATGTGGGTTTCGCGCTGAGCCTTATTGATGAAGAGGAAGCCCGGAAAGTTTTTGAATATTTAGCTGAGATGGGAGAGCTGGACGAGCTCGCGGCGGGCGGAGGTGCCCAGTGAAATATATGGATGAGTACCGCGATCAAAAAACTGCTCAGCAATTGGCAGAACGAATACGCAAAGTGACAACCCGCTCATGGACGCTGATGGAGGTTTGCGGCGGGCAAACGCACGCGATCGTGAAATTTGGATTGGATGAGCTCATGCCGAAAGAGCTGAATCTTATTCATGGACCTGGCTGTCCTGTTTGCGTGACACCGCTTGAACTCATTGATAAGGCGCTGGATATTGCCGCGCGGAAGGATGTCATTTTTTGTTCCTTCGGCGATATGCTTCGCGTTCCAGGATCGGCCGCGGATCTTTTTTCAGTGAAAGCCCGCGGCGGGGATGTGAGAATTGTTTATTCTCCCATGGACGCGCTAAAACTCGCCAGAGAAAATCCAAGCCGGCAAGTTGTGTTTTTCGCGGTTGGATTTGAGACGACCGCCCCGGCCAATGCCATGGCTGTTTACGAAGCCGCGCGCCAGGGTCTTGATAATTTTTCTATTCTTGTTTCGCATGTGCTTGTGCCTCCCGCGATGGAAGCGATTTTGTCTTCACCGCAATGCCGCGTCCAGGGATTTCTCGCCGCGGGACATGTCTGTGTGGTGATGGGGTACAGCGAATACGAACCGATCGCGCGGCGTTACCGCGTTCCCATTGTGGTGACCGGATTTGAACCCGTGGATATTTTACAGGGGATTTTGATGTGTGTGACTCAGCTCGAGGAAGGCCGCTATGAAGTGGAAAATCAATACTCGCGGGCGGTGCGTAAAAAGGGAAACGCGGAAGCTCAGGATCTTATGCGTGAAGTCTTTGAGGTTATTCCGCGGAAATGGCGGGGCGTGGGCGAGATTGCCCAAAGCGGGTTCGGTTTAAAATCCGCCTATGCCCCGTTCGACGCGGAAAAAAAATTTAATTTGACGGATTATTGCGCCGAAGAATCTCGCGAATGTATCAGCGGTCTTGTATTGCAAGGGATAAGGAAGCCTTTCGATTGTCCCGCGTTTGGCACACGGTGCCATCCGGAAAAACCTTTAGGAGCCACCATGGTATCCAGTGAGGGCGCTTGCGCGGCCTACTACCGCTACCGGGGAAACAATCAAGGAGCGAAAGAAATCCTTTTGAAATAGAAGAGGCGTTTTATGAGCGCTTATTTTAAAGACGAAAATTTAATTTTGGCGAGGGCTCTGGCGGAGGGGCCGGCCCCGACTGTGATTACCGATGAAAAGGCGAATATTGTTTATGTCAATGCGCGTTTCACGGAGCTTACGGGTTATACCGCTGAGGAAGTATTGGGCCAGAACCCAAGAATATTTTCCGCGGGAAAAACTCCGGAATCTGTTTATCAAATCCTTTGGGACACTCTCCGCAAAGGCCAAGTTTGGACCGGAGATTTGCTCAATAAGCGAAAAAATGGAGAAATTTTTTGGGAATCCATTGTGATTTCTCCGCTGAAAAATGAAAACGGAGAAATTTCTCACTATGTGGGTATTTGGCGGGATGTTTCGCTGGAGCGGATCCGGGAAAACGATTTAAAACATGATTCCATCACGGATGCGCTTACCGGGATTTATAACCGCCGTCACATTCTGGAAGAATTAGAAAAGGAAATTGAGCGGGCTTCGAGGTATAACCATAAATTAGCCGGAATCATGGCAGACGTTGATAATTTTAAATTAATTAATAATCATTATGGGCATCTTATCGGTGATAAAGTGCTGATCACGTTCGCGAAAACTTTAAAGCACAGCATCCGAAAAATTGATATTGTTGGACGCTATGGCGGAGATGAGTTTTTGATCATTTTGCCGGAATCGGATTTGCGTATTGCGACGCTTGTCGCGGAGCGGATGCGAAAAATGTTGAAGACCTACGAATGGAATGTTCTCAGCGAATTAGGGCCTGTTACCGGGAGCTTTGGACTCTTTTCATTTCAAGATATGAAGCAAGTGAGCAAAACAGATTTTATTGAAAAAATAGACGCGGCTTTGCTTGCCGCGAAAAATGCCGGAAAAGACCGAATTATTATTGGAGATTAGTTTTTATGAATCCGCTTGAGCTGAATGAACGTAAAAAAATGAGCGCGGGGACCGAGCCTCAATGGAACTGTCCGATTCCGCTCAAAGACTATCCTCAAATCCTTTTAGGGCACGGCAGCGGCGGCAAATTAACCCGCCGGCTGATTGAGAATCTATTTGCTCCTTCGTTTGATAATGCCTACTTAAAGGATGATCATGACGGCGCGGTCATCGTTCAAGACGGCAGCAGGCTGGCCTTTACCACAGATTCTTATGTTGTCAGGCCGCTCTTTTTCCCTGGAGGCGATATCGGCAGTATGGCGGTTTACGGCACCGTGAATGATCTCGCGATGTGCGGAGCAAAACCGCTTTATCTAAGCGCGGGTTTTATTCTTGAGGAAGGTTTTTCCATGGAATCATTGGCTAAAATCGTTCAATCGATGAAAACGGCTGCTGCGCGAACCGGGGTTCAGATTGTCACGGGTGATACCAAGGTGGTCGATAAGGGGAAAGGCGACGGAATTTTTATTAATACCTCCGGAATTGGCATCATAGAACACGGGCTAAACATCCGTCCCAAAAGCGTTCAGGCTGGCGATAAAATTATTTTAAGCGGTGATATCGGGCGGCATGGGATGGCGGTGATGGCCATGCGGGAAGGATTGTGTTTTGAAAGCCAAATTGAAAGTGACTCAGCCCCTCTTTGGGAAGATGTGCGGAATCTTCTTCACGCTAAAATACCCATACATTGTTTGCGCGACCTCACGCGCGGCGGACTGGCGAGCGCGCTGAATGAAATCGCGGAAGCAGCTGGGGTGAGTATACATATTGAAGAAAGGAAAATCGCGGTGCGTGACGATGTGCGGGGTGCCTGCGAGCTTTTGGGGCTGGATCCGCTCTATGTCGCGAATGAAGGCCGGTTTATAGTTTTTGTTCCTGACGCTCAAGCGGATGCTGTTTGCCGTCTTCTTCAGCAAAAATCTTCCGACGCTTCCATTATCGGTCAAGTGCTTCCGCAATCATCCAGTTGGATTTCCATGACAACCCAAATTGGAACAGACCGTGTTGTTGACATGCTTGCGGGTGATCAGCTTCCCCGTATTTGCTGATTGGGTCCGACATTCCCGTAAAATTTTTATGGAGATTTATTCGCGTTTGGGTTTAACCTATTGCAGACAAATATAAATATCAATACATTAATGAAAGATCGTGAACATTATGGCGAGATTAACAGGCGGTGAAGGGTGGTCGCTGAGTTCGGATGAAAAGCCGAAACCTGCCCCAGCGAAGAATCTAGGCGCGCCCGTCCCTAAAATCCGTTTAGAAAATCGTCCCGGGGGAAAATATGTGACGGTGATTGCCGGTTTGCATACCTATGGGGCTCAAAAATTGGAGGGGATTGCCCGGGACATGAAGCACGCCTTTGGCACCGGCGGCACGGTAAAGAATGGAATCATTGAAATCCAGGGGGATAAGCTCGAAGAAGTTAAAGCATGGTTCGCGAAGGCGAAATCCCAGCCCAAATCATAATCCTGTCAAAACCGTCCGAATATGTTAGGCTTAACCGCCCGTGGGCGATAGCCTATAGAGCAAGCAGCGCATCCTGCCTCGGAAAAGAGCCCTTTCAGGATCATCCAGTGAATCAATCATAAACCGTTTATCACTCACCACCATCAACAGAAAATAAAAGGGTCCGCCATGAAAAAAGCAAAAACTGTAAAAGAAAAAGGTTCTGAATACGAAAAAGTCACTAAAATCTGGTCCGCGAATAAGTTTAAAACCGCCAAGCCCAGCATCCGTGTAGAAAGCCGGCCGGCAAAAAGATTGATGACTGTGGTTCGAGGTCTTCAAAGTTACGGGAATGTGAAACTTAGAGAAATGGCCGCGGAAATTCAGGCGGCAAAGATCGCGGTGGCGACAGCGAAGCAGGGTGTTATTGAAGTTCAGGGCGATAAACTTGCCCAGGTCAAGGCCTGGTTCGCGAAGCAGAAATAAGCTTAAAACGAAGCAAAAATAAGTTTAAGAAAAAGACATTTCAAGGTAAACTACATCAGCTCTAACACCCGCATCCGCAGGGAGTTAGCAGTCAATTAGTCCGGCTGTCTTTCTGTTTAACTTAGTAACCGAAAACTCATTGTGGAAATTCTCCAAGAATTTTTTTCTAGTCTCCATAATCTCGAAGGCTTAGTCCGCAGCGGGGGATATCTTGCCCTCTTTTTCATTGTCTTCGCGGAAACTGGGCTTTTGGCGGGCTTTTTCCTTCCGGGTGATTCGCTCCTTGTTACCGCCGGTGTTTTCGCGGCTGTTGACGGAGCCCTCAATATATGGGTTCTGAATGGTCTCCTGATAGCCGCCGCGATTATGGGGGACACCACGGGTTATTGGATCGGTTATCATATTGGCCCCCGAATCTTCAATAAACAGGATTCTCTGTTATTCCACAAAGATCACCTCATTCGAAGTCAAAAATTCTATGAAAAATACGGCGCGAAAACGATTGTGATCGCCCGGTTTGTCCCGATTGTCCGCACTTTCGCGCCCACAGTGGCCGGGGTGGGAAAAATGGATTATAAAAAATTTCTTTCCTATAATATTTTCGGAGGTATCGGCTGGGTCTCAGGGATGACATTTATCGGCTACTTTCTTGGGAATTCAGTCCCCAACATTGAAAAGAAAATCCATATTGTTATTCCCGTTGTTATTTTGCTTTCCATCCTTCCTATTGTTAAAGAATGGTTTGATCATAGAAAAGAGAAAAAGAATGCGGCAAGCCGTTAACCGAATTGTTTGGGCGCTAGGTTTCTCCGCGCTCATTTTTTCCGGCTGTTCTCAGTCGAGCTCCAAAGTCATTAAGATTGGATGCGCCGCGCCGCTTACGGGGGATCAGGCGCAAATCGGAACCGATACTTGCAATGGCGCGAAACTCGCGGTCCAGCAGGCGAATGAAAAAGGCGCTGGGATTTCCGGCTACACATTTGAAGTTTCATTGGGAGATGATCAGCATAATCCCGCGCAGGCCGTGAATGTCGCTAAAAAATATGTCTCTGATCCTGATGTGATCGCGGTGGTCGGACACTTTAATTCAAGCTGCACTAAACCCTCTTCCGCTATTTATCATGAAGCCGGCATGGTTCAAATTACTCCGGGCTCCACGAATCCGGATCTTTCCAAACAGGGATTTAATACCTTTTTCCGCGTTTCCGGGACGGATGATGTTCAAGGGCCCAAGGGCGCGATTTTTGCCGCGAAAACTTTGGGAGTTAAAAAAGTTTTTGTGATTGATGACAAGACCACCTATGGAAAAGGTTTAGCGGATGAATTTGAGAAAAAAGCGCGTGAACTTGGAGTTGAAATTCTAGGGCACGAAGGCATTACCCAGGGGGACAAGGACTTTACGCCGCTTTTAACCAAAATCAAACCGCTTGCCCCTGACATGATTTACTTCGGAGGGATTTATCCTGAAGGCGCTTTGCTGATCCGTCAGTCCCGTACGCTGGATATTTCCGCGGTTTTAATGGGCGGTGACGGACTCGCGACCCCTATTTTTATTGAGCTCGCGACCGCGGAAATTGCTGCCGGTACTTATGCCACGATGGTCGGCGGCGACATGAAAAAGGTTCCCGAAGCGGCGGGATTTATCGAAGCTTATGAAAAAAAATACGGGGAGCTCGGACAATGGTCCGCGTACGGTTATGATTCCGCGAATATTCTTATCGAAGCGGTTCAGAAGGCCGGCGTGAAAGACCGCGCAGCCGTTTTAAAAGCGATCCGCGAAATCCCATCCTTCAAAGGGGTGACCGGAGAAGTTGTGTTTGACGAAAAAGGAGATAATAAAAATCAATTTATCGGGATCTTTAAAGTTGAGAACGGTAAATTGGCTTACATGGGGCCCGCGGAATAAATCCTTCCTTCATGACAGGCAGCGATATCTTTTTTCAGCAGCTGGTAAACGGCATCACGATCGGAATGATTTACGCGCTGATCGCTCTCGGCTATACCATCGTCTACGGCATTGCGCAGCTGATTAATTTCGCGCACGGCGAAGTCTTTATGGTCGGAGCTTATATGGGGCTTCTCGCGTACTCCATCCTCAAAACCCTTCCGATCGCGCACGAAGGAATGTTTCTATTTCTTCCGCCGATTATTATTTTCTCAATGACAGTCACCGCGCTTCTCGGCTACACGATTGAGCGATTTGCCTATCGGCCTCTTCGGAACGCCCCGCGTTTAGCGCCGCTCATCACCGCGATCGGCATTTCATTTCTCCTCCAAAATGCCGTGATGCTGATTTTTGGTCCTGCCGACAAGAGTTTTCCCGATCTTATCCGAGTGCAGAAATACGCGTTTGGCTTTGTCACTGTGACCAATTTGCAAATCATTATCAGCGGAATTTCTCTTGGGCTCATGCTCGCGCTGCATTTTTTTGTAAAGCATACGAAGCTTGGTAAAGCCATGCGCGCTCTCGCGGATGACCGCGTCGCCGCCAGTCTTATGGGGATTAATGTGAACGCGGTTATTGGCGCGGCATTTATCGTGGGTTCGTCGCTCGCGGGTGCCGGCGGGGTGATGTTCGGAATGTATTACAACACCATCAACTTTCATGACGGCTATTTGGCCGGGCTGAAAGCATTTACGGCCGCGGTGCTCGGCGGTATTGGGAATATTCCGGGCGCCATGCTCGGCGGAGTTCTGCTCGGGGTTTTTGAAGGCATCGGCGCGGGCTATTTTTCTTCTCAGTGGAAAAATGTTTTCGCTTTTTTTATTTTAATTCTGATTCTGCTTTTTCGGCCCAACGGTATTTTAGGTTCGAGGGTTTGTAAGAAAGTATGAACGCGATTTCCATTCCCCGAAAAGTTTGGCTGAGCGTCCTTTTACTTCTGGTCTTCGCGTATCCGCTGATTGACAGAAACTCTTACCACATCGATGTCCTTGTGTCCGTGCAGATTTTTATGCTGCTCGCGCTTGGGCTTCATGTCATTGTCGGAAACGCGGGAATCCTCAATCTGGGTTACGCGGCGCTCTTTGCCTGCGGAGCTTACACGTACGCGCTTATGAATCTCAATTTCCATGTTTCATTTTGGCCCGGAATTCTTTTAAGCGGCGCGGTGACCGCGGTGTTCGGGATGCTTTTAGCTTTTCCCGCTCTCCGGCTATCCGGAGATTATTTAGCGATTGTCACGCTGGGTGCAGGAGAAATTGTGCGCATTGTGCTGAACAATTTGGATCATATTACGGGCGGCCCCAATGGTTTGCTCGGAATTGATCATCCTTCCATTAAATTTTTTCATTACTCTTTCGGCGTAAAATCCGAGCCTTATTATTTTTTAGGACTGACGCTTATTTTTTTTGTCATTTGGCTTTTACGCCGGCTTGAACGGTCCCGTCTTGGCCGGGCCTGGGTTGCTTTGCGTGAAGACGAGCTTGCGGCATCCTGCATGGGAATTAATCTTGTTTGGGTTAAGCTGAGCGCGTTTGGAATCGGCGGATTTGTCGCGGGAATCGCGGGCTGTGTTTTTGCCGCCAAGCAAGGCACAGTTTCTCCGGACAGTTTTGATTTTGTGGTTTCGGTCATGGTGCTGGCGATGGTCGTGCTCGGCGGATTGGGCAACCGTTACGGCGCGCTGCTCGGGGCGTTTATTCTTGGGATTTTGCCGGAATTTCTGCGCGGTTTTGATATTTACCGCATGCTTATTTTTGGGATGGCGATGATTGCGATGATGCTGATCCGTCCCCAGGGGATTTTGGGGCAGGGACGCGAACGGATTAAGGCTGTGATTGCGCGGAAAAGGAAAGGCGAATGAAAAAAAACGCGCTTTCTGAATTCAATGTTTTAAAAATTGAAGGGCTGACGCAGCGGTTCGGCGGCCTTACCGCGCTGGAAGACGTGAGTTTTTCTGTGCCGCAGGGAAAAATTGTCAGCTTGATCGGGCCGAACGGCGCCGGCAAGACAACGCTCTTTAACTGTATTACCGGAATTTATTCTCCGACCGAAGGATCGATTTTTTACGGGGACTCCGAATCTCTGCTGAACCGGCTTCCCGCGTATGATATCGCGGCCAAGGGAATTTCCCGTACCTTTCAAACGATCCGTTTGTTCAAAAATATGACCGCGCTCGAAAATGTTCTGGTGGGGTCGCATTCAAAAACACGCGCGGGATTTTTTAGCTGTTTGATCCGCCCGCGCTGGGTAGCGGTTGAGGAAAAGAAGATGATCGCGCGCGCCCATCGATTGCTCAATTTTTTCGGGCTTGGCGGAAAATCTCATGAGCTCGCGCAGAATCTTTCGTACGGTCATCAGCGGCGCCTCGAAATTGCCAGGACATTGGCCGCGGATCCGAAACTTCTTCTGCTCGATGAGCCGGCCGCGGGGATGAATCCGAAAGAAAAAGAAGAGCTTCTTGAATATATCCGGGCGATCCGCGACCGGGGAGTCACGGTTGTTTTGATTGAACATGATATGAAAGTGGTGATGCCGATTTCTGATCTGATCGTTGTTTTGGATTATGGAAAAAAAATCGCGGAAGGTACGCCCAAAGAAATTCAGAATAATCCCAGGGTGATTGAAGCGTATTTGGGGAAGGGGTCCCAGTCATGATTCTTGAAGTTTCGGGGCTTCATTCGGGGTATGGGAAAATCGAGATCCTGAAGGGTCTTAAAATGCGGATGCCTCCCGGAAAAATTGTTTCGCTGATCGGGTCTAACGGAGCGGGAAAGACCACTTTTTTGATGACGCTTTCCGGAATTCTGAAATCCTGGAGCGGTTCGATTGAGTTTGAAGGGCAGAAAATCGAAAAACTCGCGCCGGATGAAATTGTCAGGCTGGGTGTTGTGCAGGTTCCTGAAGGCCGCCGGGTTTTCACGCATTTGACTATCGAGGAAAATCTCGATTTAGGCGCTTACACACGTTCAAGCAAGCAGGAAGTGCTGAAAGACCGCGAAGAAATGCTCGCGCTTTTTCCGATTCTTCAGAAGCGGTATAAATCCATGGCGGGTAATTTAAGCGGCGGAGAGCAGCAGATGCTGGCCATGGCCCGCGCGCTAATGGCAAAGCCCAAATTACTTCTCCTGGATGAGCCGAGCCTTGGGCTGGCGCCTAAGATGGTTGACACTATTTTTTCGCTTATCCGGCGCATTAACGACCGGGGAATTTCGATTCTTCTTGTTGAGCAGAATGCCTGGAAAGCCCTTGAGATTGCCGATTACGCGTATGTGATCGAGCGCGGTAAAAATGGAATGGAAGGCTCCGGGCGGGAACTGCTGGCGGACCCCATGATAAAAAGCTGCTATTTAGGCGAATAAAATCATAATTTGTCTCTCAGTATGAAAGCTCGCAATGTCCGTTTCTTTGGTTTAAACTATCGCATCAAATAACGATCGGGGTTTCATGCGTATTCCTTTGGACCCTCGGGTTTGGCCCGGGGTAATTTTTCTTTTGCTGGCGGCATTTGCCAGCGCGTGGTTCGGCAAATCCTGGGCCGCGGCGATTCCGGCAATCCTGTTATTGGCGGGACATATGGCGTTCTTTAGAGATTTTGAGCGGAAGGCCCCTGAGGGTGATAGTCTTCTTTCTCCCGCGGACGGCAAAATTGTGGAAATTACGCCTGTCTATGAAGAAAAATATTTAAAAGAAGACGCGGTCAGAATCGGCATCTTCCTTTCGGTTTTTAACCGCCACGTCAACCGCTCGCCCATGGCGGGTAAAGTGGCCTTTATTAAATATATTCCCGGCCAATTTTTAAACGCTCTAAAAAAAAACGCGGCGGAAAAAAATGAATCAAACGCGGTCGGCGTTGAATCGGGCGGGAAAAGGGTTTTGGTGCGCCAAATTGTCGGCGGAATAGCCCGCCGGATTTTTTGCGATGTGAAGATGGGCGATTCCATCAGCCGGGGAGGCCGTTTCGGAGTGATCTGCTACGGTTCGCGCGCGGAATGCATTGTACCGAAAAGATTATTTGAACCTGCTGTCCAGGTAGGGCAAAATGTGAAGGCGGGACAGACGGTTTTAGGGTATTGGAAAAAAGGGGATTCATGAATAAGAGCCATAAAAGTAAGGGTATTTATTTCGCCGGCGCGATTTTGCCGAATTTGATCACCATGCTTAATCTCTTTTCCGGATTCCTCTCAATGATCATGGCCATGACCGGTCATTATTATTGGGCGGTCTGGATGATTTTTATCGGTCTTATCTGGGATTCCTTGGACGGGCATGTCGCGAGGATTTTTGATAATCCCACCGATTTCGGCAAGGAACTTGATTCGCTCGCCGACATTGTTTCATTTGTTGCTGCCCCGTGTTTTCTCGTCACTAAACTTATCTTTCTCAAAATGTCTCCTTGGATGCTTTTTACCGTCTTCATCTATTTGTCCGCGGGAGCCTACAGGCTCGCGAGATTCAATATTCGCCCGGCGGTAAAAGGCTATTTCGAAGGGCTGCCGACGCCGGCGTCCGCGATGACGTTTGTGAGTACGGTGCTCGCCTGTTATCAAAACCAATGGGCGGATTACAAGTTTTGTGAAATTTGCGTCGCGGCGATGATGGTTGTTTTAAGCTATCTGATGACCAGCAATGTGCATTACCCGAAATTTTCGGCGAATAAATTTTCTTCCTGGCAGTCCTTTTTGTATCTGGATGTCGCGGTTGTCGCGGTGAACCTCATCTTCATGAATGTCCAAACGGCGATGGCTGGAGGATTTTTATTCTACTTAATTTTCTCTCCTATCTACGCGCTGAAAACTTACGAGCCTGTTTCGAGGGAGGCCTAGGTTAGATGCCTGCCGCCGGTTTTTGGGGAATTGAGTTTGTTCTCGGATCACTGATTGGATTTTTTGTTTCTTTATTAGGCTGGCAAACTAATTTTGTTTGTATTCACCGTGGACTCGCGCATGGAAAGCGTTCCGCTTTTTTTACGGGGATCTGCGCCGCGCTCGGCGATATTTCCGTTATGACCATTGTTTTCAGCGGAACCCTTTCGCTGGTTCAGCATCAAGAGCTTCAAGGCGTCATCAAGTGGGTAGGGGTTTTCACGCTCTTAGCGATATCCCTAAAAATATTATTGACCAAGCCGAAATCCAGCGGCCCCTCCGAATTGAAAAAAAAATATGACGCCAAGGGGAATCTGCTTGGATTTCTTGTTGTTGTCTCCAATCCCGGCGTTTATCTGCTTTGGGCGGGTGTGTGGAGTTTTTTGCTTTCCAGGTTCAAAGAACTACGCGATTGGGCATCTTTTTCCGCGTTTATTGCCAGCTTTTTGCTGGGCGCGACTCTTTGGTTTTTGGTCCTTTCAGGCTTTTTTCTCGGGCATATCGAGCAATGGCAAGAATCAAAACTCCGGCTGCTTTCAAAAGTGATTGCCGGGCTGATGCTGACAGCCGCGGTGATTTTAATCTTTCGTAAAACATAAACAAGAAGGTCTGTAAAGGAGGTGGGTTGTGTTACGGAGAGTTTTAGCACTGATATTTGTGTTTGCGTTTTTAGCGGGATGCAATAATTCTTATGACCCCGAATATAACAATGATGATTTGGCGAAAGAACGCGGAGAGAATCTTAATTTTTTTCAGCGGCTTTTTTCTTCGCCCCGTCCGGAACGTGATGCCCGCTACAGCGCTCAATCCACTTATGCGGGATACAATGAAGACCCGGATGCTGATTACGGCGGCCATCGGAATGAACTGACAAGCGATCTTAAGGTTGTCGAAGAGGAAAATAAATAGCGTCTATGCTCAGCCGTCTCTACATCGAAAATTTCGCGCTGATCCCCAAGCTAACCTTGGAGTTTTCACCGAAGCTGAATGTGCTTACGGGAGAAACGGGCGCGGGTAAAACGATTTTGATCGACGCGCTTCGGTTTGTGCTCGGAGAGAGAATGGACGGTGAGCGGTTAGGCAGCGGCGACAGCGCTTCCTGCGTGGAGGCGGTATTTGAAATCAAAAGTAAAGACCTCATGCGCAATCCCGCAATTGAAAATTACTTGGGTGAAGATTCCGAAAGTACGCTGATTCTCCGCCGTGAGCGGCTCGCTCAAGGCAAAACGCGCTGCCTCATCAATGACCGTACTGCCACGACAGCGGCTTTAAAAGAAATTGGCTCCCTATTAGTCGACATTCACGGCCAATATGACCATCAGCTCTTACTGAACAAAAATTACCATCTACCGGTTCTGGACCGTCTCGCAAAGGTTGACGGTGAGAAAGCGGCCTACCGTCAGCTGTTTGCTGAATACGACGCGCTGATTAAACAAAAAGAAGAGATTCGCCAAGCCTCGGAAGGCAGGGAGCGCGAACTCGATCTTCTTAAATATCAAGTGGACGAAATTGAAAAAGCGGATTTGCGCGACGCGAATGAAGATGATGAGCTTCGGCATGAACAGATTAAGATGAATAATTCTGAAAAACTGCATGAACTGCTTGCCAAGGTTTTAAATAAATTAAATGATGATGAGGTTTCCGCGTCGAACCTCATGGCCGGTGCTTTCCGCGATATGAGCCAATTGGCGAAATTGGACCCATCTCTTGAAGAGTTGAAGTCGCAATATGAAACCGTTCAGCTTAATTTTGAAGAAATGCTGCGCGCGCTGCAGGATTATCAGACGGAACTATCCTATGACGAAGACCGTATGGCTGAAATTGAGAAACGGCTTGATGTTTTTGATTTGCTGAAACGCAAATACGGCGGAAGTCTCCCGAAGGTGATGGAGTTTTTTGAAGAAGCCAAAAAGAAATATGATCAGATGCTGAATAGCGGTGTTTATACCAAAGAGATCGAAGAAAAAATCAAAAAACTGCTTCCAGGGATCAAAAAAGTAGCGGAAGAACTTACCGAGAAGCGAAAAAAATCGGCAATAAGTCTTAAAAAGACGATTGAACAGGAGCTCAAGGACCTAAGCATCGCGGACGCGGAGTTCCAGTGTCAGATGCAGAAAATCGATTTTGACGCCAATGGACAGGACAGCGCTGAATTTTTAATCCGGCTGAATTTTGGCTCACCGCTCATGCCGCTTGAAAAAATTATTTCAGGCGGTGAAGTCTCACGGGTGATGCTCGCGCTCAAAAAAGCCCTCATGAAAGTGGACCCCGTCGAAACCCTTATCTTTGATGAAATCGACGCCAATATCGGGGGGCGTCTCGGATCTGTGACCGGAGAAAAACTCCAGGAAATTGGAGAAGAACGGCAGGTTCTGTTAATCACGCATCTTCCTCAAATCGCGTCATTCGCGGACCGGCATTTTAAAGTCGCGAAAACGGTGAAGCAAGGTAAGACTGTGACCGATTACCGCGTGATTGAAGGGGAAGAGCGCGTGCGGGAACTCGCGCAGATGATGAGCGGTAAAGATGAAACTAAAATTTCGAAAGAACATGCTAAAGAAATGCTTAACCGGGTTGGACGGGCTTAATTGAAAACATCCGCTTCAAATCAAAAATTGAAACGAAGCCTCGGATTTTGGGATTCGGTGGCTATCAATGTCGGCGGTATTATCGGTGTCGGTATTTTTAGGACGCAGGGGGCCATTGCCCAGTACGTGGATTCAGCCCCGCTTATTTTAGTGACTTGGCTGATCGGCGCGCTGATCGCGCTTCTTGGCGTTCTCTGCTACGCCGAACTTTCCTCAACACATCCTCATACCGGCGGAACATATATTTATTTGAGGGAAGCCTACGGAAGGCCCATGGGTTTTCTTTTTGGGTGGGCCGAATTTGTGATTTTGCGCGCGGGTTCGGTGGCCGGTGTCGCCTATATTCTTGCGGCCTACCTCAAAAACTTTTTTCCCTATGTGGGAGAGCATGAGCGCGTTATCGTGATCGCGATTATCGCGCTTTTTACGGGAATTAATACGGTCGGGCTTCATATCGGAACCGGTGTTCAAAATTTCCTCACTTTTTTAAAAATCGCCTCCATTCTCGCGATGGTAGTGATCATTTTTACCGTGAAGGGTCTTCCGGCCCCTCATTTTTTTGTGCCCACGGAGATTACTCCAAAACTTCTTTTCGGGATTTCATCCGCGCTGATTCCTGTTTTATGGACTTATGGGGGATGGCATCAAAGCACTTTTATGTCCGGCGAATTCAAAGATACCCAAAAAGCCCTGCCGCTTTCTTTAACGATGGGCATTATGATTGTCGCGGCAGTCTATCTTTTGATTAATACGGCCTATCTGCAGGTTTTTTCGCCGGCTCAAATGGCCGGCACGAAAGCCATCGCTTCGGATATTTTTGGACAGATGTTCGGAGCAACGGGGCAGACGCTGGTCTCGCTCGCGGTTTTGATTTCAGCAAGCGGCGCGCTTAACTCCACGATATTGACGGGCGCGCGGATTCCTTTCGCGGTGGCGCATGATTATCCAAAGCTAGATTGGCTGACAAAGCTTGATCCCAAATTTCAAACTCCGCTGCGCGCATTTGTTCTGAATGGTATTTGGGCATCCGTGCTTGTTTTATGGGGAAATTTTGAGCAGCTGCTTTTTTTCTTTTCGTTCGCGAATTGGCTTTTTTTCGCGATGGTTGGAGTGAGTGTATTTGTTCTTCGCAAAAAATATCCGCAAGCGGAAGGGTATTCCATGATGGGTTATCCCTGGGTTCCCGCACTCTTTACTCTTTTAGCGGTCGCCATGTGCGTCATCACTGTTCAGAGCACTCCGCGTGAAAGTGCTTTCGGTGCGCTGCTCCTGATGACCGGCTTTCCTGTCTACGCCTTTTTCCGGGGCAAGCGCTAATATCGGTTTTGTCTTAATTCAGCGCTAAATCTCGTTTTTTACACATAGCATTAGCTAGCACTCTTGCTCATTTAGCCCATTATTACCCTCCTATACACGTATTCTTGCATTTCAACGGGTAATCTTTACGTGTGATTACCGTTAAGCTCAAATCTCATCAGGGGATCGCTCTATACAAAAAGGCCACCGCTTTGTTTTTAAGTATGGTTCTTTTTTTGGGGCCTGAATTCGCATACGCGGCGCCTTCCGCGATTCCTCATGCGGCAAAATCCGCGAAGCCTGAAAATCAAATTTCTATTCCTGAAAATTGGGGGAGTGTTGACGAAATTTTTGATGGGAAGTCCGGCAAACGGGTGATTTATATTCAGGACGCGCATGACTCGCTCGAAGCGCAGATGAATATCGCAAGAATCATTCACTATCTTGTTAAGCGGTATGGAGTTAAAACTGTTTTTGAAGAAGGTTATCAGGGGCCCGTTCCAACCGGAAAATATTTTAAGAAAATAAAAAATCCAGAAATCCGCGAGCGGGTGGCTTATTACCTTATGGACCAGCTCCGTCTGGGAGCGGCTGAATACGCTCATATCACTCGTTTTGATCAAGGTGGAAGGTCGACGGTCGAGGATCGAAGAAAAAAAACGATTGCCCTTCCAGCTTCCACCTTCGGCCCTCAACCTGATAATGATTTTGAGCTGATCGGCGCGGACAATCTTGATCTGCATCAGAAAAACATTGACCGCTACAAAGACTCGAAGAAATACCTAGAAGAAACGCAGAATGATTTGAAAATGATGGAATTCGAAATTAACCGTCTTGTCCAAAAACGGTTCAGCTCGGAACTTAAAAAAGCCATTGAAATAAAAGAAAAATTTGAACGCCAAGAGATTGAACTGCTGGATTATCTTCGCCGCACTCAGGCGCTTTTTCTTAAAGGGGTAAGTTTCGAAGGCTTCCGGATGCGTTATCCGAATATCTCACTACTTTTGTCCGCGGGTGAAATCAAAAGTGAAGATCTTGTTCAGCAGGTGAAGGCCGCTTTAAATTATAAAACGCTGTTTGAAGAAATCGCGCGTCTTGAAAATGATTATGTAGCACTTCACTACAAAGATTCCTCAGACCGTGAAATTTTTAATTACTACCGGCAGTTACAGCTGCTGAAAAGGCTGAGCGGTCTGGAAGTCACTGAAGAAGAATATCTGGCGGCCCAAGATGTGTTAAAAACGGTAGATACGCGGAAAATCGCGGCCTTCCTTGTCCGCCAGAATAAAAAATCTATCGTCTTATCCAAGCGTTGGGAAAGCCATATTGAAAACGCGGTGAGTTTTTATGAGACTGCCCGCGCGCGCGACAGCAGCATTCAAGGTTATCTCGAGCGGTATCAGAAAAACAGCGATCAAACGCCCGTCATTCTTGTTTACGGAGGTTTTCATAAAGGGAGCATTCGTGAGCTGCTTCGGAGGAACGGATTTTCCTTCGCGGTGCTGAGTCCCAAAATTACTGAAATGAGTCCCCGGCATCAGGCTTATTACAAACAGTTAATGGGCCTCGGGTATGAAAACATTTCTCTTCCGTCGGTTCTCGCGAAAGCGACCACACCGCCAAGGTTTCTTGCCGAAGGTGTTCTCAGGCCTCAGCTGCAGCCCGAAATTCAGAACTTGATCGATTTAATCACGGTAGAAGCTGAACGCACTTCGAATGTTGATGAAATCGATTTGGCCGTGAAGCAGCGCTCCGAAGTCCGAAGCAGCGGCGCCGCGGGCAGTGAAGCAAACAGTTCAGCGATAGATAATCTGCTTAGCTATATCGAATCTTACATTGCGGGAGGCGATCTTGCCGCGGCTGGCGCAAGCGTCTTCCCCTTCACGAAAAAAACTGGTAAGGGGGGCGTTTTATACTTTGGAATTATTGAGGGACGAGACGCTGCCACTACGCTTCCCGGGTATGATTCACGCGACATGAGGATCGCTCCCGGCTGGATTGATAGTGAAGATGAGTCAAAAGGAATTTATCTAAAGATTACAGCGCCAGATGGGAAAGTTTGGTATAAAACTGTCAAAAAGAGCGGCAGATATTTTGAAGAGTACCCGGGACCTGAAGTGCAGGCGCTGATTAATTATGTGCAAGCTTTTGCTGATGATGGTGACCTTGAAAAAGCGGGCATGAAGCTGATTCCATTCTCGAAAATAACAGGAAAAAAAGGAAAGTTGCATTTTGGACAAGTAAATGACCGTGATGTTCTGATTGACCTGCGAGGTTATGGCGAAAACGAAATTGGGCTTACTCCTTTTTGGGTAGATCCGGAGAATAAATCGAAAGGGATCTATATAAGACTTACAGCGCCTGACGGTAAAACGTGGTACAGAGCAGTTCACAAGGACGGCGGCTACTTTAAGGACCGCGCGGAACCCGGGGTCAACGAGCTTGTTGATTACGTGCGAATTTTTTTAGAAAGCGGTGACCTTGAAAAATCTGGAGAAAAAATTTCAGAATTTACCAAAAAAACAAGCGGCCATGGGAAATTGCATTTTGGGAAAATTGATGGAAGTGACGTTGCGATTACGCTTACGGGATATGAAGAAAAGGATATTAATGTCCGGCCCGCCTGGCGGGATGAGAAAGATAAATCAAAGGGGATCTATTTGCTGCTTGAAGCAGCGGATAAAAAGTTATGGGCTTATGAGATATCCAAAAAATCTCAGTCGTATTTCATTCAGAATAAAATTTTAACCAAACAAAGCAGCCTACGGAATGATTTAAACCGTCTTTATAAACTTCGGAGTAATTTTGAAGAACGGTTAGATATTACAGCTTTGTTTGGCGAAGAAGAACTTTCCCAAGGAATCCTTCCGCTCGATTTTCCCGCGCCGAACGGCGGTTTGTGGCCCGACGATAAGCGCGATATGCGCGCCGGCAAAAATCTCACAAAAGTTGAAATGACGATTGGACGCAAAGACGGCAAACTCTCATTTGGTTTTACCGGCACCCAAGCCGCGCGGTCGGAAGTGCGAAGCGATGACAGCGCGGGGGATGAATCTGGCAAAAAGACTAGAAAGAAACGAAGCTCAAACAAGAACAACATAGTCGTCCAAAGTTTATGGAGTTTTGATGAGCAGACTGGGGTGAACTTTGAAAACACGGAAATAGTAAAAGGCGAGAAAATCGAAACTTTGGTGCGGCGTGAATTTGACAAGCTGAAGCAAAACCTGAATAAAGACACGCTGATTTTCCTCGCGAGCCGTTACGGACTTGATCTGAAGCAAATTCTTTGGCGCATGATCGGCTCGAGCTTGAGCGGCAAGTTTGACCAAAAAGCCGTGGAAAGCGCGATTGACGCGGAATTTGTTGGGCTTATCAACGAAATGTCAAAAGCGGAGGACCCGATTGAGCGTGTCGCTCAAACCCCGGAGGATCAATCGGTTACCGTCAAACCTTTTGAGATGAGCCTGTCGCAAGAAGACATCGCGAAAGTGGCCGGGTCCATGGAAGAGCGTTTTAAGGAAATGGAAAGCCAGGGCACGATTGACCGCGGTCTTTATGAAATGGCCTATCTGCAAGCGTCAATTTTCATCACAAAACTTGAAGAAAACTTCTTTTTTAAAAATTATTACCGGGCGAACCCGGATGCCTTTGTCGGCGCGCAAGCTCAGGAGCATATTCAAAAAATTCTAGAGGCCGAAAAGCAGCCGATGATACGCCAGGCGCTGGAAAAAGTGATGGAAAAAATTCAGGCAGCCATGAAGCTGCAGGAAAGACTTTTTGAGGCGGGGCTTAAAGCGCCGCTTAACTTGTATCAGCTCGCTGCGGTTGAGCAAATGCTTGAAAGTAAGCGTGTCGTTTTGGGCGATGAAATGGGGCTTGGCAAAACATTAGAGGTGCTGGCCGTGTTTCTGCTTTCCGGAGCGGATGAGCTTGCTGTTTTTGCTCCTAATCTCGCCGTCAAACGTTGGCTTGAGGATATCGGCGCACATACCGCGGCGGGAATTGACTTGGCGGTTCTTGTGGATGATTTTACTGTTCCAAAAGAACTTGCGGACAATAAAACAGTTCAAATTACCAAGTTTAAAAAATCAAAAGACCGCTACAGCTATCTTCTTTCAGACCGTGCGCCGCCCGCGAGGGGACGCAAGCGCATTTTGATTATGAATTACGAAGCTGTGCCCTTCCTTGAAAAACACCGCAGAAGTGAATCGACACCCAAGCCATTATTTGAATTCCTCGCCTTTGATGAAGCTCACTTGCTGAAAAATTCCGGCAGCGCGACCTCCCGAGCTCTTTGGGGTTCGAATAAAGAGCCGGAAGCTTTTCATGGGCTTTTTGAAGTTGTGATGACCGGCACGCCCCTCGAAAATGGACCCCAAGACCTGCTGCGCCCGCTCAAATATTTAGCGCAAGGCGATTCGTCTGAAGGCGCGAAAATGTTTTCCGAGATCGACTCGCGCCGCTACGCGCAGATTTTTA
>CAZEFF010000029.1:0-24607 GCA_964511315.1 uncultured bacterium
TATTAGAGCGCCCATCCTCAATATCTAACAGCGTCGGGCCTAGAGGGCGGTTATCCGGATGAAGCTCGTAACTTAAAAATGTGTTTAAACTGACAATATCAACCCGCTGCATTCTTCCGTTAATGACGCGTTTTGTTTGAAGGCGATTTTCAACCCCCATCGTAACAAGATTGGCATCATCAAGGCGGTCGGTGTTATCGAAGAGCGTCAATGTTTCATCGCTGACAGTCGAGTTTCGGTTAAGGTACTTGACGCTGGGTTCGACAACATGACGAAGCTGATTGACTTCAATCCCCAGTTTTTCAAAGGATACCGGATAGGTTTTGTAGGCTTGCGTACGCAAATCGACGCCCTCGGCGTTCACAAAACGGAAATGATCATCCGCTTCAAAACGTTCGCGGCTATAATAATGCCCGCCCAAATCGACAAAAGGTGTTAATTTAATATGTTTGTATTGCAGCGGCAGCGACCATTGATTCATTCCCCCATAGCGGACAACATTCTCATCCGACATCCAGCGTCCATACTCATTGCCTAAATTCGCGAAGCTGTATTCGTTATCATAAAAAATCTTATCACTAAAAAAGGGCTGTGTTTTCCAATCAAATTTAAATTCTGGAAGATGTTCCGTCATTTTTTCAAATTTATTCATTTGTTTCTCAAAATTCCCGGTAAATCCGTAGTTGGCCGAGTTTTTTGTCAGTGTCGAAAAGGATGTCGGCTCAATGTCGCCGTGAAATTCTTTTGGGAAAAAGTCTTGGAGGAAATACTCGTCGGCTAAACGGTTGTAGCGCAGCTGAATGTTTGAGTACCGATCAAGATCTGTGCGCTGTTTCCAGGTGACGCGTCCGCGTGTACGTTCAGATTCCTGTTCGAACGGGTTTTCCGCGCCTGGAGTGGGCGCGCGTTTATCTTCAGTCAGATAGGTTTGAACAACACCAGTCGCGTATTTGCCGTAATTATAATTCACATCGATTCCGCCGCCCACACCGCGCCGGGAACGCCAGTCCAAATGGACTTTACCGCCAAGATTCTTGGTGATCGCAATTCCCTTTGAAACTTCTACATATGTTCCCCACTGCGAATTTTTTCCGACATTGACCGCGAAAGGCTGATTTTGAAACTCATTGAGTGGAATGATCAAATAAGGCCACCAAAAAACAGGCTTACCAAGAATTTTTACCGTAACATTTTTCGCAACGACTTTATCTTGCTCATAAACCGTCATTTTTTTTGCATGAACAGCGTAATGCGGGCTCTCACGGTCGCAGGTTGTAATAATCCCGCCTTTAACCACCTGTACCCCGTCGCGAACCTGATCGATTTCCGTGCCGGAAGCAACCCCGGGCAAGCTTATTGAGCGTCCGTTCGGGAAACTGCCGGTCTTTGATTCAAAGTTATAATTTAACTCTTCACCGTGAGCTCGGGGTTCTTCATTTTGAAAAATAACAACGTGGCCTTTGCAAAAAGCCTGCTTGGATTCTGTCTCAACTTCCGCGTAATCAGCGGTAATACGAACGTTTTGATATCGGATAACCGCGTTGTTTTTAGCAATAACTTTTTTGCTCTTACGGTCATATTCCAGCTGATCAGCAATAACGTCCACCTTGCTTTGTGTCTTGCTGTAGCTATCGATGAGAGGGGTTGCGCGTTCAGAAGATTTTGAAGATTCTTCAGCGGCAGCGGCAACGCCTGCAAAGGCAAGCGCCAGTCCTAGGATTGCGATAAATCGTGAAACCGAGTTCATTAAATCTCTCAGTTTATGCGTCCTGATTCAAAATAATACGGTTTCGCCCTTCATCTTTTGCGCGGTAGAGGGCTTTATCCGCGGCAAGAATAAGCGTTTGCACAGACTGACTGATATCCCCTTCGATTTGCTGGAGTTTTTTCGAGGGGTACAGCGATACACCAATGCTGACAGTAACACGCGTTTCTTGACTGTAAATCTTAAAATTATGCCGTGCGACATTCGATCGAATACGTTCCGCAACTTCCAGAGCGCCTTCTTTACGCGTTTCCGGCAAAACCATAATAAATTCTTCACCGCCGTAACGAGCCACAATATCCACTTGGCGGAGGCTTTCCCGCAAAATCGAGGCGACTTGTTTCAACGTGGCATCGCCAGCTAAATGACCATATTCGTCATTATATCTTTTGAAATGATCAATGTCTAACATTAATACGGCTAGAGGGAGTTGGTATTTCTCACAGCGCCGTAATTCTTCCTGAAACCGTTCAGCAAAATGGCGCCGTACAAAAACACCTGTCAATCCATCGCGAATGGCCAGCTCTTTAACGGTTTCATAGAGCCCTACTTTTTTGACCTGCAGAGTCATGTAAGAGCTTAAAACTTCAAATTTTGCCAAATCATCTTCGTTCGCGCCGCTAACTGCTAAAGTAGCTGCCAGCTTCCCATCATTCATTAAAGGAAAGAGCCAAAATCCGCTTTTCTTGATCATTCGGCATTCGTGCCGCAATTCAAGAATCGCCTCTTTTAGCTCCTGAGATAGCTTTAAGTCCGAAATGTTAACGCCGTCCGCGGTAACTTCGAACCGGGCTGTCAGATTTTCCGCCGTATCTTTATCAAAAACGAGAAGCTGCATTTTCTGAAAAGGGAGCTCAGGAAGAACTTTTTTGTGGAGAATCCCCGCCATCCCTTCATAATTTAAGTGTTCAGAAAAGTCTCTGGCAATCTCAAAAAGGTCAAGCAGCCCCGAAACCTGTTTTTCTAGATGATGCAAGCTATCGAGGCGCGTTCTGTGCTTCTGCTTTAAAGAATCCAGATCGTGAAAAGAAACTTTGGTCTTTGAAGTTGCGTCAGCAAGTCTTACGCCCCAAATTTTTTGATAGAAAAGAAATGTCAAACACGCGGTGATTTGAGCGATTCCCAAAACAATCGTCTCTGGGCTGGGATAGCGAATCAAAAAATAGAAGAAAAGAGCGCTAATCAATCCGACAGCCGTAAATAGAAACTTTTTACGTTCAATGTCCTCAAGGAATAGATAAATAACCGGAAGGATCAAACCGGGATAAAAAACGTAAAAGAACAGAGGCAGCTTTGTTCCGTTTAATACGGTTAAGCCCGCAAGGGCTATCAAAAGCGATAGGACTATGATCCGCTTGAGCATACCCGATTCCTTCCCGATCGTTTCGCTTGATATAGCGCCTGGTCCGCTTTATGAATCATATCCTCTAAATCAAGGGCGTCATCCGGTAAATTTGAAACGCCGATTGAAATGGTCATCGTAATATTTTCGCGGCGGACAATAAAAGGTGTCCGTTCAACTTTTTCGCGGATAATATTAGCGATCTTAACCGCATCGGCCTTTGATGTTTCGGGAAGCAGTAAAGCAAACTCTTCTCCCCCATATCGCGAAACGATAGCGTGATCCGTTATTTGACTGAGAATTTTTGCGAATTGAGTCAGCATAAGGTCGCCCGCGGAATGGCCATATCGATCATTGCACGACTTAAAATGATCAAGGTCGCACATAATTAGAGAGAGAGGCCGATGGGTTAAAAGCGCCCGCCGATGCTCTTCTTTGAAACGATCAAAAAAATATCTGCGGACAAAAAGACCCGTCAATGAATCACGGATGGCTAATTCTTCTGTTTGTTCATAGAGGATGGCATTCGAGAGCGCAGATGAGCCTAGCACGGCAATCGTATCGAGCAAACGCAAATCATCGTTTGTAAAAATATCCGGTTTGGGACTATTAATTCTCAACGTTCCGATTACGCGTCCCTCATGAAACAGCGGCGCAATGATCAGAGAACGCAGATCGTCAAATTTTGCCGCTTCGCGTACATCAAACCTAAAATCTTGAAGTGTATTCGAGACGATGAGACGGCGGCGGTTTTTAATTACCCAGAAATCAAACATATCTCCGCGCGCATAGTGATTCGGCAAAATCCACTTATCATCTGTTTTAGGAAAATGGGAAAAAGCGACAGCGGCTAATTGAGTCCCGTCTGTTTGCGCGAGCGTCGCGATCACGAGATTTCCGCGTGGAATAAAATTATGAGCGCGATCGACAACGATGGATGCCAGGCGCCCGACATTCAAAACCGTGGCAAGTTCCTCGGCAAGCTTTCTTAAATTGTAATAAGTGGAATACTTTTCGAAGAGAATGCTGATCCCCTCACCCTTTACTTTATAAGAAACCTCTAAATCATTTTTTTCATTTTGATATTGCTCAGAGTCAACCGCTACGAGAGCCACTCGGTTTTCAAAATCGAGATCCAGACGAAAAAGGAGATAACATAACAGTGAGTACTCAAGCAAAAACCAAATAAAAATCGGCGACGCGGAGACACTGCCCGCAAAGAAAACCATAACCGAGGCAAATAAGGCGAATAGAAGTCCGCCAAATAAGCGGAACGCGATCCATCCTCCAAGAATTGGAAGATAAAAGAAAGCAAGGGCTAGCGAGATGCGGATTAGGTGAAGTTCAGGCTGAACGGTTGTTTTAAGGACAGAAAGTGCCTGGATAATTTGAAATGCGAGGAAAAAGCTTAGAAACAGCGATAACGCGAGGCTGAGTGGTCGCTGATTCGATCCCATGGGGATCAGAAAATAGCCATCTCCGTTTTCGGATCAAAGAAATGAGCTTTACTCATATCGAAAACGACCTGAAGATCTTGATTGACGGTAGCCGTGTCCTGATTGGTCACGCGCGCGACAAAATTATTAGTTCCGGCATTTAAATAGAGAAAAATTTCGGACCCCATTGGCTCAACAACATCCACCGTAGCGGTGATTGTAAATTCTGGACGGGCGTCCTGCGCAAAAATCTTGTCATAGATATCTTCGGGCCGCACACCAAAAACAACTTCCTTTTCGCGGTAGGCCGCAATTTTCGCGTGATGCTGCGGAAGAATACGAAGCTTCACTCCCTTATCTTGAAAGAAAAGATCGCCATTCCGAGAAATGATCTTTCCTTTTAAAAAGTTCATTGGCGGAGAGCCGATAAATCCAGCGACAAACTTATTGCTTGGATTCTCATAAATATTAACAGGATCAGAGATCTGCTGAATCGTTCCGCCTTTCATAACAACGATGCGGTCACCGAGCGTCAGCGCCTCAACCTGATCATGCGTGACATAAATCATAGTGCATTGCAGACGGTTATGAAGCTTTTGCAGTTCCATGCGCATCTGAACACGGAGTTTCGCATCGAGATTTGAAAGAGGTTCATCGAAAAGGAAAACCTTAGGTTTTCTGACAATGGCGCGGCCAACAGCGACTCGCTGCCGTTCACCGCCGGACAATTCTTTAGGTTTGCGCTTCAAATAAACAGAAAGGCCCAGAATTTCTGCCGCTTCCTGAACACGGCGCTCGATTTCCTTTTGAGGATACCGCCGGAGCTTAAGACCGAAAGCCATATTTTCATAAACCGTCATATGGGGATAAAGCGCGTAGTTCTGAAATACCATCGCGATATCACGGTTTTTTGCGGGAACATCATTAACCAGCTGGTTGTCAATCAAGATCTCGCCTTCAGTAATATCTTCAAGTCCAGCGATCATTCTCAGCGTTGTGGATTTTCCGCAGCCGGAAGGTCCCACCAGGACCAAAAACTCTTTGTCTTTAATTTCCAAGTTGACATTCTTTACCGCCGCAGTGTCCGACTTGGTATTTTTTGAATTTGAATAATACTTCCAAAGATTCCGTAAAGTAACAGTTGCCACTAGAACTCCCTTCAGCTGATTAAATCAAGAAGACAAATAAGTTGCTGCTTTAATTCCCTGCGGTCAATAACGAGATCAATCATGCCATGATCAAGCAAGAACTCCGAGGTTTGAAAATCCGCTGGAAGTTTTTGCCGTATGGTTTGCTCGATAACGCGCGGCCCCGCGAACCCAATAAGCGATTTCGGTTCCGCGATAATAATATCCCCAAGCGACGCAAAACTGGCCATCACGCCGCCCATGGTGGGATTGGTTAAAATTGAAATAAAGGGGTATTTTGTTTTTGCGAAACGGGCTAATGCCGCGGAAGTTTTCGCCATTTGCATCAGACTTAAGGCCCCTTCATACATGCGGGCGCCTCCACCCGACCCAGACACAATGATTAGCGGAAGTTTTTCCTCTGTCGCATATTCGACCAGGCGCGCGATTTTTTCACCTACCACCGAGCCCATGGATCCCATAATAAATCGAGAATCCGTCACGGCTAGAGCAATCTTATGCGGTCCCAGCATGCCTTCGCCAGTAACGCAGGCCTCTTTAAGGCCGGTGCGCTTCTGATCCGCTTTTAATTTTTCGCGGTAGGATTTGACCCCCTCAAAATTAAGCGGATCCTGCGTGAGTAAGTCCGTGAAGTACTCTTTAAAGGACTTCGGCTCAATTAACTGTTCGATTCGTTCGAGGGCGCCAAGTACAAAATGGTATCCGCATTTTAAACAAACCGAGAGATTATCCTTTAAGGTCTTATGAAATATCGCGTTTTGACAGCTGAGACACTTCGTCCAAAGCCCGGCTGGCACACTCTTCTTCTTCAGATTTTGACTCGATTCACCTGCAGGTATATTCCCCGCCGGGCTCGTCTCTATGCTTTGTTCAGTAAATGTCATATGGGCTTTAAAAGTTGTTGAGGGGTCGATTGAATCGTAGAATTTTAAGGAAATATGATACCCCTGTCAAACGATTTCTAACCTTCCGTGTCCCATGGCTTTACAACAATTTTGAATCATGGTATGGTCCTTATATGGATCCGCGCTTAGGACACCGCCTGGAATCAAGCCAGAAATTTATTTTATCCCCCCAAATCCGCCAATATCTCGAGTTACTGCAGCTCCCGATCGCTGATTTGATGCAGGCAATCCAAAAAGAGCTTGAAACGAACCCCATTCTTGAGGAAACAGCTGACGGTAAAAACGCCGAAGTCCCGGTAAACCCAAGCACTGCAAACATTAACTCCAAAATTGAAAATGCGTATCGCGAAGTCCGCCCAGGAGAATCTGAACGGAATCTAAAATCCATGGAAGAATGGAACGGATCTTTTAGCGAGACGGATGACTTTCGTCGAGTCAATTCTGAAGAAGTTCGCGACTGGCAAAAGCGTAAAGATTATCAAGAAACGCTGATTACACGGCCCGAGTCCTTATCGGATTACATCTCGTGGCAGGCAGGATTGCTGCAAATGCCTGATAAAGACCGCGCCATCGCGGCTTACATCATCGGCAATATTAATGAAGACGGCTACTTAACCGCATCTGAAGACGATATCGCCCAAGCCACAAAATCATCTACTGCGGATGCTTTCAGAGTGATCTCTCAAATCCAGGAACTTGACCCTCCGGGAATTGCCGCGCGCAATTTACAGGAAGCCTTAAGCCTTCAAATTATCCGAAAAATGAATGAGATTGACCGTCTGGAATCTGAAAAAGCGGATGACCGGCATTCCCTCTTCAATTTAGCACTCGACATCGTTAGGAATCAGCTCCCCCTTCTTGAAAAGCGCGACTGGAATACGCTATCGAGAATTTTTGTCACAGACATTGGCACGATTCGGCAAGCCGTTGAAATCATTGCAAGGCTTGAACCAAAACCCGGACGAATCTTTTACTCAAAAGATTCAATCGCCGTCGTTCCTGACGCTACAGTTTCTTATGAAGATCAAGACGATGCCGCGCCGTCTAAATTTAAAATTGATATCCATGACGAGATTGTTCCTGAAATCCGGATCAATCCATATTATCGGAAACTCCTGCGCTCTTCTGATTCTGATGACAAAACAAAAATATTCCTCCGTGAAAAGATAGAAAATGGGATGAACTTTTTAAAAGCCATGCAGCTTCGTAAATCGACTCTCCGCGAAATTACTGAGGCTATTGTGAAGGCGCAGCCCGAGTTTATCGAAAAGGGCTTCTCCGCCCTAAAACCCCTTCGCTTAAAGGATATTGCCAGTGATTTGGGAATTCACGAATCGACCGTCAGCCGGGCTATTCAAGGTAAATACATGCTGACACCGAGGGGGATGGTTTCTTATAAGAGTTTTTTTTCTAACCGCCTAGGAACAGATTCTGGCGGAGATGAGTCTCAGAAAAGCATTATGGAAAGAGTTCGGGAATTAATCCGCAATGAGGATCCGCGAAAGCCTCTTAGCGATCAAGATATTATCGCGAAACTAAAAGAAGAAGGGATTACCCTGGCGAGAAGAACCGCGGCGAAGTACCGGGACCTGCTAAAAATACTTCCTTCCCACATGCGCAGAAAGAAATAATCTGAAGGAAAAACGAAGCTGGAGGTCGGGATTGAACCGACGGCCTGCTGTTTACGAAACAGCTGCTCTACCACTGAGCTACTCCAGCATAAGAGAAAACGGCGAGTCTTGAAGAGCGGGTATTGTAAGAAATTTACCCTCGAAACTCAAGCAAATCCGCTGGATAGAGGAAACCGGTTCGTTAGTAAGTAAAACCCAAGAATGGTCTTTGCGTCCAAAATTTGCCCTTTTTGTATCATTCCCGCGATTTGCGTCAATGTAAACTCCCCTTTTTCAATGACTTCATCCTCATCGCCTTGAGCGTACGCGGGCGTCAATTTTGAAGCAAGGAAAAGATACATGATTTCTCCTGAAATGCCGGGTGTCGGATAAAACCGAATCAAGGGTTTTAACAGCGCAGGCTTCAAACCGCATTCCTCAATAAGTTCCCGTGAAGCCGCCTGCTTTAAAGATTCTCCCGGTTCAATCCCACCCGCGGGAAATTCCCAAAGCCATGCCTTGGCGGCAAAGCGAAATTGGCGAATGAGACAAAACCGGTTTTTGCTAATTTGTGGAAGAATGACCACTGCGCCAGGATGCTCCAAAATCTGGCGGGATAAACGTTGTCCCCCGGGCAGTTTCACCTCGCAATCCACAAGATGGATGGGGCCTTTGGAAAAGATGACTTTCCGTTTAGTGACTTTGAAAGATGTGGTTTTTTTTGACATAAGATTTAAGATAGGTTAGTTATCGGAATAAAACTTTATTTATGAAGTTCAAATGCCGAAATATGTTCTACATGAAAAATAATATTCTCGTCTACAGCTTATTCACGGCATTGTTTATTAGCGGCTGCGCAACCGGGCGGGATATGACATCTTCTAATTATTTGCCCAAATGGGAGAATCAAATTATTAACCTTCCCGATCCCTCGGAAACCTCCGGAGGTTATTGGGCCGCGAAAACAGCTCAAAATGTAACCAAAGGTGTCGGGAAAGTCATTCTTTTCCCCTTCGCGATTTTAGGGAATGTTGCGGTTAACGCCTATTTAATACCCACATGGCCGTTACGCTGGGCAATTCGGGGCGATAAACGCTTATTGGTTTGGTACCCTATTTTTCATGTCGGCGAAGAAACCGGCTCTGATTATTTCTCAAAGGAATGGAACAAAGATCTCGCCTAACTGCCCGACCGCTCATCCAAGTCTTTAAAAGCATTCAGCAAACTCGACTTGTGAATAACCGGCCCTTTAATCCCCTCGCTTGGACGTTCGGAAGGTCGAAGTTCACGAAGAACAGCGTCTTCCTCAACACCAGCTTTTGCTGCGGTGCACTGCGCGCAGCAAATCTCCGGATTTTTTATATCAAAAAGCTCTCTGATTGCGCGCGCCGAACTTAAATAAACAGGCACAATGTTTAGCTGCCTCTCTTGCCATTCCTGAGCGTATCGGTCCGGAAATGGATAATGCTCGCTTGGATTCTCGAGCAGTGAAAGGGTTACGCGGTGAGCAAGCGTGCGGAGTAAGGCATCCTGCCGGGACAAAGCCTTCTTGAGCGTGCGCAATTGGTTTTTAGATAAAGATTGCCACTCATCATGGCAAGCTTGAAATGATGCGGCCGCGCAGCAAGCAGCGGCTGATTTAACTAAATGCGTAAGTTTAGCGAAAGACCGCCAGAGCCTTTTCGACTCCTGCCGGTAAAGACTATGATAAACATCGGCCTCATGCTGATAGCGGCCGTAAAGAACAGCCCCCTCCGCGCGCAGCGCAGGAGAAAAAGTGTCATTCATTCGGATCTTTGCTTCAAATAACGGAGAATAAACCGTTTCGAAGAAATGAAATCTCTGCCAATAAACAGTATTGAAATATTGGTCAATCAGCGTAAGTTCGGTAAGGCTTTTATCCCGTATTTCTTGGATATCTTGACGGCACCTATCGGGATCATGGGTATTTGCATAAAGATTCGGGGTAAGAAGAATTAAAAGCAGCGGTAGATACTTAATCACTGCGGGGCTTCGATGTTTTTTTCAAGAATGACACAGCACGAGGAATGCGCGACTTTTTTATCCGCAAGATCTCTTAACTGATTTAAGAAATCAATAATCCTACCGTCCTCATCGTGACGTTTTGGCGACCGCTCTTGCTCAAACCGCCAAAAGTATTCTTTATGGTTAACGGGTTTTTCTAGGGCATCTTGCGGGTAGAGCCCTTGCTTAGAGCCCGCGGTTAATGAGACCGCCTTCCGGTAATCCCTTTCAGTTTCGAAAATATGATCAAATTCCGCTTTAAACGAATCCAAAACCGATTTGATCGGGGTGTAAGTTTCAGAAAGGCACTGTTCAACTTCATGCTCAGGATGGCATGCCGTGTGGGCATTGAAAGTCTGGATTTCCGAAATTTTTTTCATGACAGAATTCGCTGAAAGATCCGCCTCTTTTTCAAAACTCCGCAAAACGCTTTCAAGCTCATTGTTTGCTCTCTCCCCCTCGCGGCGCTTTTTCTTATCTAACGGATCCATAGCCTTATAACGCGCTGCCCAAATATCCTTGTAGTAGAGCCTGCGAATCTTAGCCTCAATCCACCGATATCGTACATACGAAGCCTCGAGACGGTTAATTAAACGGGAAAGGTCTTCAGCCCGATTTTTTGTACAGACGGAACAAAGGCTGGCATAGTGAGGCGCCTCTTCAGCGTTGACTTTAACAGGACAAAGACACACCGCGAACAATAGGAGCACAGAAAGGAATTTCCGCATAGGCGGATTTTATCATAAGAAAGGAAATCGGGCTAAGCTTGTGTCGCGATGTGACGGATAGCTTCAATCAAACGCCCCATACGTTCGACTAGAATATCCACGCTAAGGTTTCTAGCTTCAAGCTCTTTGCGGATGTTTTTAATCGATATAGGATCGGAAAGCTGATTCTTTAGTAGCAAGGCAGAAAATGAAATGGCCGCGTCTTCTCCAAGACCTTTACTCAAAAACCGGTAAGTATTCGGGATGTAGCCGATTTTTTCCAGTACCTTCAGCTGCGAATTTACAAAACCAATTCTGCGCCGGAGATCACTACCGGCTTCTCTTTTCATTGCGGTGATATTTGCGTTAGCATTAGAACTGGAAATCACATTCAAATTTGATCTCACAGTTATCGGAAGGCCGCCCGCCCTGATCGCCCTATCCTCAAAACGCTGCTCGATCATTTCAGCTGTCTGCTTGGTGCCTTGAATGACATAGGTTAAGGAGTCGTCTTTGCCGGCAGTGGAGAGAAATAACAGCGCGCCATCCGGAATTTTATTGTCATTTGCCGCCGAAATAAGATGAATTGGCAAGCTGTTCATTTTAAATAAAAGATCAAAGTATTCCGGCCCGAGAATTGTCTGGGCCAAAGATAAGATTTTATTTTCCGAAACAGGCAGGGCATTGGTTTCCGGATTCCAAAACCACCGGGAAAATCGGAGGATTTCTTCTTGAGTCTGAAAGCGGTTGAAGAGATTGCCGAGCGCATTTGCTGTGATATTCTCAGCAACGCTCCGCAATGGTGACCACGTAACCAGGTCCGGAGCCGCTAGCGAGACTTGGCGGATATAGTCCGTAAGCTCAGCGGTTGTTAAGATGGATTTTGATCCAAAATTTAGACGCGCTTCCGATCGGGCGTGTGCAACAGGTAAAATTCGCGAGGTCCCAATGCCTTGGTAACTAATGTTCCCGGCAGCTGCGATTTGTTCACGAGAATTCGCGTCCTTCCATAGGTTTCTAGCATCCATAATAAAATAATCGTCCTTAACCGAAACTTTCAAATTTTTAATAAGCTCAGGAAGCAGAGGCTTATACTCAGGCCATTCGGTTCCAAGAATGAGTCCATCCACTGAAGATGCAGCTTTCAGAGGATCATCAAAAAATTGGACGCGATTTGTGTCAATATAGTTTTTTTGAAACCAATCTTTAAAAGAGCCGGAACTTGGGTCGAAAAGTTTTAGCTTTTTATAAATTTTTCCGATCTCATTAATAAAGTCATCCTCATCTTTCGTCCGCGCTTCGGGGCGAATATTAAAAATCACATCATGAATTTGAACCTTCGCGGCTCCTTTTTGCAGCAGCCGAGCCACAATGCGGGCTAAGGGCGACTCCCTCTTATCATCGGTTTTAGGTTTGAAGGTAATCCCCCATATCCCCAGTGATTTCCCCCGAAGAGGTTCCTTAACATCAGGATACCGCGTAAGCAACCCGCGAATGACCTTATCCACAACTTCATCCTGAAAATACCCATTCAGCGTGTCCGCCGCCTGAATAAGGCGGACGCCAAGGGCTGAAACCTCGGCGATCGATAGGGTATTTAAAGCGCGGACATCTTTGGGGAAGCATGAACCGCCGTAGCCGCAACCTGGAAAGAGAAATGCGAATTTTGAAATGCGGGGGTCCGCGGCTAGCGCTTCTCTGATTTCAAAATAGTCCGCGTCGGCAAACTCAGCTTCACGAGCGAAAATATTCGCTAATGAAATTGAGACGGCAAGAAGACTATTGGCGGCGTACTTAATAAGTGTCGCGGTTGAAGTGTCCGTTACAACAACAGGATGCGAATGACTTTTCATGAGCGGCAAAGTCAGTTTTAAGAGCGTTAATTCCACAAACCGACGCACATTTTGCGGCATTTGGGAGTAAACCCCAATTACCGTCCTGTCAGGAAATCTCACATCGTCCACCGCGGAGCCTTCTTTTAAGAACTCCGGCATACTGGCCAGCGCGTAATCCTTGCCGGCAACAAGACCAAGGGACGACAATCGTCCAATAATTTTATCAAAAGTGTCAGGAGTCACCGTTGACTTGACCGTCATAATTTTAAAGTGCCCGGGAATTCCAGGAGCCAAGTCAGGAAGGCCTTCGGATCTCATTTGGCGAATGATTTCTCCCGTCTCAGCCGCGGCATCCAATATGTACGTTAGGTCAATTTCACCGTCATCTTGCTGCGGAGTGCCCACCGCAAGAATATTAATTAGTGAGCGCCGGATAGGCCCTGTTTTATCAGTTGAAAATGAAAGCTTCTCAGCGTTCTTCCCCGAAACAATTTGTTCTCTCAGGCCTGGTTCATAGATGGGAACAATTGTTTCCGCAGAATTCAAACCATCAATTTTCTTTTGCGATGATGGCATGTCGACAACATAAACTCGATGACCGAGTTCCGCATAGAGCCCCCCGGTAGTTAAGCCAACGTAACCGCCGCCGGTTAGCGCTACGCTTAATTCGCTGTCTCCAAAAATTCGATTAATCTCGTCGACCGGATATTGAGATACGCTTGAATAGATCCGTGTATCAGTTAAGCGGTGGGAGGTTGATTGATCGAAAGCAGGACCGATTTCCGGACGGCCCACACTAATGTAGTTAATTCCAAGATCGCGCAAGTTTTCAAGCAAGTAATCGCTGGTGCCGTTTGCGAGTTCACCATCCGCGCGGATTCCAAATAAATTAATGCCGTCAAATAGCGGTTTGTCACCTAACGATGTTTTAAGCTTTCGCAAATCAATATGAAATAAATCAGGATTTGAGTCTCCGGCAATAACGGTAAAATCACTCGCTTCAGCGGCTTCGTAAATAGAGTACCTATGATCTTTGCCGGTACCATGAAACCTCACGGCATCAAAATCGCGGCTCGCGGCCCTCTGCTCAACAAGCCATTGATCAAAATCCTCTAGCGCTTGCGGATCCGCGATATAAAAGTCAGTAACGTTTTTATCAATCACTAAGCGCTTAATCAGTTCCAGCGCCGGCGAATCAGTGACCCGCCCGCTTTTCCTGCTGTATCCAACGCCAAGAAGGGCCGCTTTTTTACCGCGCAGCGAAGACGTCTGAAAATAATTACCAATTTTTGTTTCTAGAAATTGGGTACGGTTACGCTCGTTGATAGACAAAACGAGCTTAATCCAAAAAAGAAAGCGGAATTCTTTCGGTAAATCCTCGATCACGTTTTCGATGCCTTGTTTTTTATCGAGATCACGTATTTTTTTATCAAGAAGAGCGTTGATATCTGACGTTGTAAAAGTTCTGCCCTCAACTTGCCTTCCATTCAACTGATTTAGCCGCTTTTGCATAATCCATTTCAAAAGCACCAGTAAGCGGCCGCCGAAAGCTTGAGAAGGATTCGAAAAAAGTGTTTGGATTCTCTTATCAAGCCCGGCGCCCTTCGCTACAATACTCAAATCAGCGCCGAAGCGGTCGGATAAATCAGCCAAGTCATTGAAGAAGGCGAGTTTTGTCGAAAGGTAGACGATAAGGTCATCTTTCGCCTGAATCGCGCTGCGCAGCCCGACAAAGTCAATTCGAGGTTCTTTATCTTTTCCGATGACATAAATCGACTTAAGCATCTCAATTGATTCGGCACGCTGCCGTCTTTCAATTTGCGCGCGTATCGGATCCGTTTCGCGCGGGCTCCGAAGACCAAACATCACATAGGGTTCTGTGAGCCGATTCCCCTCGTAATGGATAAAGTCAGGTTGAAAAACAATATCGAAAGACAGGTAATTCAAATCATCGGATTGTGTGGGCCATTTAATTTTCTCATAAATGATATCGGTTGTTTTTTCGTCGATCATTGCGCGCGTGATAAAAACTTTTTGAGTAAAAGGTTTACCACCCATCTTTTCTTCGTTGCGTAGCCGTGCGAGCGCGTTTCCAAAATCCATCGCGCGCCCAATTAAATGATCCTGATAAAACTTGTAGTCCCCTCCAAAATCCAATCCGGTATCGATATAGATAATATCGTTATCGCGGACAAGCTCATAAAATGCCTGCTCCCGTTTTGCAATTTGCTCCGGGTTTTGCCCGGCCTTGATAGGATCTTCCGTACCGACCGTTTTAATAAGCTTATAATTCTCTAACTGCCCATACCGGTAAAAGAAATCATGAGGACTAGGGTGCGTTTCCATTAACTTTTCGGGGGCGTCCAATACGGTAATATCGTGCCCTGCCTCGGCGAGCATCAGCGCAGTACCTCGCGCGCCCTCTTCAAACCCATAAATCCCAATTTTTCGCCCTTGAACAAAGCGCGTAAATTCAAGAATCAAATCCTTAATAAGGGCGCTTTTATTCCGGTTCAGCTCTAAGCGGAGGAGCTCAAGAAGGGCCTCTTTTCCGCCGGCGGTTGCCAGCAGTTCGTCTCGGAAAGCGGCAAGAAAATCAACCCGATCCCGCCCCTGCAAATTAATAATCTTTGAAGCCTGTGATTTGAAAGCCTTCGAAAACTCGGTTTGCTTCATGCGGACTTCGGAACGCGCACTTAAACGCATCGAAAAAGGCGAAGCCGATTTACGTGAATTCATCCCCCAAGGCCGGCTCCCTCCCTGCGTTTTTCCTCTGAGCTTCGCATACCGGTCCGGCAGAATCGTAAGAGCGGTGTCGGCAATCGCCTTATCAGTAAATGAAGCAGAACGCGTACTAACATTTTCTCGAACGTCTTGAGTCGATTTTGGAATCAACGCGTTGAGCTGAACATCACGGTTAAGGACGCTATTTTGACTGACGGCCGTCGCCGTTAGATTGAGCACCTCAGCATCAGATAAAGAATACTTTTTAATCAAAAACTCACGCGCGGGACCAATGGTTTCGGAAAGAAGAATCGCCTGCTGCTTTGTTAAACCTTGAGGGAAATTCACTGAAGTCAAAATATTGTCATCACCGTAAACACGCTGCAAAAGTTCAGGCGATGGAATTTCTTTAATCATGGGCTGAATGACCGCGTAAGGGATTCCGTATCCCCGCATGGATTTTACTAGGCCTCGCGTGTGAAAACCGCCGGTCACAAGAATGATGAGCGGTAATGCTCTAAAACCTGATCTGGCTGCGATTTCGCGGGTCTCACGCAGCGCATTATTTAAAAGCACGCGGTCCCGCTTATGCGCCAACCGGTAAAAATTTTTGGCTTCGCGGAAAGCCGCGTGAAGTTTTTTTGCGGTGGAAACAATTTTAATATCCGCTCGACCCGCTAAACGCTCGGACTGCTTAAGCCAAGACACCGGATCAATAACGCTCAGAGAATTAGGCTTTGAAAAATCCTCCCGCGTCATTTCCGCGTAGAGAAACTTCTCGAGCGTTTTTAAATTTTCAGTCAAATAGTATAATTTGCGCTCGTCATCTGTCCGGCACATTTTCCCGGATAAACTTTCCTCAATGGCAGAAAATTCGTCCCAAAGCGCTTTCGGGTTAATTTCTGATCGAAGAATAGTTATGCCCGCTTCCTGAACAAGATTCGAATAGGACTTAAGATCAGTTCCGTATTTAGCTGCGAGTAATGACGCCGATTCCAAGATGCGTCGCGGATCAGGCTGAACCTCGAGATTATTCAATGAAACCACGGTATTGCGCTCGGATTGAGTCAGCGATTTGCTTGCAATCGCTGACTCGAACTTCCCTAACTCTTCTCTCGCCGCCTTCGCGTCAAAATTGTCAGCCAGTTTCTCAAGCGCGATGAGACTGAAAATCTGAGGGTAGCGCAGCTGCTCGATCGACTCGTCCAAATTGATACTCAGGTACTTTCTGGCTTCTTGACGGAGAAATAAAAGATACGCGTCCAGCTGCGGAGTGCCGCGTTCCTTCGAATAATCCCCCTCCTTGCGTCTCTTGCGCTCTTTGATAAATGAGGAGAGCTCTTTTGAAAAATAACGGCTTTGCAGACTCTCTAAGTATTGATTTAAAATTTGCAGATCACGGTCAACATCATCCCGCTTTTCGAGCAGGAGTCTGTAGACGGATAAATTTTTTTGATAAAGAAACGTATTCTCTATACCGCGGATAAACACTTTCCGATCTAAGGTTTCCGGATTTGCAAGCGCGTAAAGCTCAACCCCTCCGAGCTCACCTTTTTGACTTAAATCATCAATCACCACTTTATTCGCGTCTGGGTAAATGGGAAATATATTCAGGTACTCCGGATAAACTTTTCCTTGGGCGCCTTCAAGACCTACAATGATCGGTCCTTCATATTTCTTTGTAATCTCTTCAATAAGAGTTTTTATGGCCTGCTGCGCTGACGGGTTTGCGTGGGCGTCTTGAATATGAATAATTTTAGGCGACGAGCTGCTTTGAGATGCTGAATTAAAATCTTGAACGAGACCATTTGTTTTTGAAATGCCCGAAATGATCTGATCAAACAAATTCGAGGGCGAACTTGTTTGCTGTGAGACAAGCGGATCCGCATATAAAACGCCCTCCGCCTGAGAAACGGATAACGTAATAATCAGAATCCAACTAAAACATTTACTAAAACTACGGTAGTATCGCTTCATTAATGAGACGAATTCTCCATTGATTTTGACCCGTGCGACGCGCTATACAAACACTAAAAACCCAATAAGTACTTAAAGTTACCTGGCCATTTGAGATCTGTCAAATGCTAGCAATGTAAAACTTTATAAAAGTTAGTTAAAACTGTCAAATCATAGCACGTAGATACACCCTTACCCAAGCAAAAAGTGTGCAATGTTTATAAGGATTAGGCAGACTTGCTAGTAAGAAGCGCCTGACGGATTTCGGTTGTAACCCGAGTCAGGAGCTCAGAGACGTATACCGACCGGCTTCCTTGGACTTTCGGAACCTGGCCCATGATGATATGAGTGCGCTCAGAAAGTTCAGCCGCCTTGAGTTCACTATCCCGAACCAGTAGAAGCTCGGATTCCGTTTGAATCTTATCGCCATCAAAAATCAATTGATCGATAGAGGAAACACGTCCAGCTTTTCTTTCGGCCGCGATAAAATCTACCGCTGAAACATTCATCAGTTTAATCTTGCCGCTCATCCCTTTTAAGGATTGATTCATGTTGAGCCGTGCAAATTCACTTGCACTACCGGCAAAAACAAATATTTTTGAATCCCCTGTTAACTTTTCGGCGATTTGAATTATAAACTCAGAATTATGAATTTGCTCATCAAACTGAACTAGAATATTTTTTGAGGTAGAAATTTTCGCGGTGCCCACTATCGACTGCGCGGCCTCAGTGATTGCGCGGTCAATCCCTGAATCAAATTCCGCGCCATAAGTAGACTTTAACATTAATAATTCATTTATCTGACGGCGATAGCGGGTTTCTTGCCCCTGTTCAAACGAACGAAGTTCCGCGCGCGCATTCGGGGTGCTTTCCCAGTTTTCGATGTTGATCTGAATTTCTCCAACGCTGCGTGAAAGATAAGGAACAGTGGCGTAAACGCGGTTATTCGGACCTATCAGCTCGATTAGATTGCCCTTCACGCGCATTTTGTAATCGTCGGCGTCAAAACTCTGCTGCTCGGTTATTTCTTTAAGCTTCATAAACATTTTCTTTACAATTGGCGCTGAGGGACCATCTGACCAGCGATCAACTGAAAGACCGATAAAATTAATATCATTACCCGCTAGTGTTGCCAAAAGATGCAGATAGAAAGCTAAGACTTTACCGGACGGGTCGCGCTGCTCGGTAGGATCTGCGCTTAACGTTTGCGGATCTATTTGCTTCACAAAATCACGCATGGCCATAATCATGCGCTGGAGCGTCACGTGTCTTCCGAACCGCGGGAACTTTTTGCCGATATTACGAACGATGTCCGGAGCTTTCGGTGTTGATCCAATCAATGTTGCCAAATTCATGACAGGCCGCTCGGCAAATATCCCTTCCCACCGAAATTCCGGCCAAATTTGCTCGAGGTGAGAAAAATTGTCGGGATTATTTAAAAAGATAACTGTTTGCAGATTATTTTTAATGAGACGCCCCATTTGAGACAAACTTCCATTTGGAACAGATCCGGCGTCGAAAACGTTAATGAGCGTCATCATCTTCAAGAATGTCAACGCATCAACACCCTGAGCCTCAAGCCCCTCAATCACTTTCGAGGGAACGGTTTCGCCGAAAAATAAAGCTCCAAATTCGAGCTCCCGAGATGTCAGCGCGACAATTAAATTTATCTGAGCTTCATTAAGGAGCCCTCCTTCTCCAATCTTCTCAAGAAGCGAACGGACAATATCGCCGCCCTCTCTGGGGTGGGTCGGGCCCGTTGAAATGTATCGGCCTATATCATGGACAGCAATCGCGATTTCAAGAAGAAATAGCTCATTGGGTAGGAGTTGATTTAAAACTTTGGTCCTCAGCTCGTCTGCTAAAGACTCACTCGCCTCACCTGGCGCAAAGCGAGCAAGGAGTTTATCATTTCGGCCATTTAGAAATGATTTCGCAACTTTATTAATGGCAGAACGGTGATTATAAAATGTGGGATACCGCACAGGGTTATCGGCGATTTTCCAATTCGCGCCAAATATTTTGATTTTTCTTTGAGGATACCCGGAGGCGTCATAGAACTTATCAAAAGCATCCAAGATATCCCCAAAATAATAACTTCCTTTTACCCCTTGCTCCGCGCGGCGGATAAGAGCGCGTATATTCGCTAAATCAGCATCAGGATTCAGCGACTCATGAAAACGAACAAGATTTTCCTTAATTGATTTTTGCAATTCGCCAATGTTGCTTGGCGGTGTTTTTTGATGCGCGGCCTTAATAATTTCCGGATTAATAAACTGATCAAATTTTACGCGCGCCTCAGACCGGCTCGCGCGCCTGCCTTTCGGCCCACCTTTATCAGCTGGGGTATTGATATCTTTTACGATTTCCTGCGCGGCATGCCATAAAAATACCCGCCCGATTGTCAGTTTATACCGGTCTGCCGTTTTTGAATATTGTTCATAAACATCTTTTTTGTTTGTTTCGCCTGGGCCGCGGCCCTCATACCACTCATCAAGTTCACCTATCGAATCCATCCGAACAGCGCCAACGCCCCAAGAAATAAAACCTCCGATAAAACTAAGGACCCCCATAAAAAACGCACCCGCATACATTATTAATGTAAAAAAGAAAGTGTAAAAGGTAGGCGCGCGCATCATTTCATCAAAAGAAAGGGATGACGGCATTGGGGTAGCAATACCGCCGGAACCTAATGAAACCGACCCACCTGTAAGACCCATCGACGTAAACGGATCAGTCCCAGAGAGCGCGAAATAAACACCAACAGCGGCAAAGAACATCCCAATGGCAACAGGCAGTATTTTTGCCCAAGTGGATTTCACCTCAGGCGGGGTCTTGGTTTTATCAATGGAGCCAAAATTAACGCCTACAAACCACATAACGCTCGATCCAAAAAGGAATGACCCGATTAAAATGGTCGAAGCGCGTATGACGAGCGCTGCAGGAACAAGCCCGGATAATGAACCTGCAAACACTGCTACGCCGATTAAAGAAACGGTGATTAAAACGGATGCGATTAAACTTATTCTCTTTCTCCAAGCCGTGAAAGTTACCTGCTCTTCCACTCTGCCATCAGCATATTCAACTTTCCCTAGAGCATTCCAAACAGGCTCCCAAATCTCTTCCTTCTTCTTGGTTTCAGGATTTTCTTTGTCACCGCGGTATTGATAGCTGGTATAGGTAATAATGCCTGGATAGATTCCAAGCAGAAAAGCCGCAATCCCGCCAAGGATAAGCAACCCCACGGGGCTAAACACAGCTGCCACAAGCGGGATCGCCATCAATGGCGGAAATGTTGGGACTGTGACCATAAGCATGATGAGTCCAATTGCCGTTGATAAGCGGAATTTTAAAAAGTATGCTTGGAACGGAATTGTTGTATCACTTTCCAAAAATGACGGCCAGGTGCCTTCAATTTTAGTTCCGGATAAAAGCCCCTGCATTTGAAGAAAAATTCCTAAAAACCACCACATGATTTCAAACGGTTTATACGGCAGCCGGACCAAATAACCCAGGGATGACATAACAAGTTCGAAAATTCCAATCCAAATATCATGCGTAAACCACAACCGTAATTCCCAAATTTTCTCAAGCCTGCTCATCTGCTCAGTCACAATCCTTCGCGAATATTCAGGCCCCCATTTTGAAACCGTAGTTTCATCAATAGGACGATCTAAAACTATCGTTTCAACAATATCTCCATCCGCATTTCTTTTCTCAATAATGACCGTAGTTCGATATCCCGGCGATATAATATTGGAAATTCGCGTCATAAGCGGCGCTGTAAATTTAGCATGCACGAGCAATGCCAAAATCACGACAAACACAAACTCCCCAAGAAAAGCGTAGGAAGTTTCCATAACCCCAGGGACAAACATCGCATAACCCGTCAAAAGAAGCTGGGTTCCCCAAATCAGTTCAGAAAAAACACCGCGGCGGACTAAGGATGCGGCACGCTCAGACCTTAACGCCATGTGCAGCGCGCGCGTTTTACGCAGTTCTTCAATTTTTTCCGGCTGAGCGACAGAATAAACCGAGATAATCATTGCGGTGATTATCACTGCAAAAATCGCGGAAATTGTGAGTCCAATGATTAAAAAGAGCGAGGCGCCAGTCAAAATACTGGCAATAGCTCCGCCGATCAGACCAACGGTCGATACCGCTCCAAGCGCCATTGAAAGCTCCAAGTGAGTAAATATTGGCGCAAGCGGAGAATCCCAAACAGCAATATCTCTAGCGTCAAAAGTTGGCCCCCATTTCGTCTCTTCGCGTTCAACTTCATCAATATAACCTGCCGGCGTTGCCTCCAATATTGTTACGCCATCTTCCATAATATAACCAACTCGGTTAAAAATTCCGTGGTACGCGTCTTCCGATTGTAAAAATTTTCTTTCCAACGCGAATAAATTTTGAAAGCGGCTTGGGAGCTTTTCCACAATCTTTTCCTGCCCCATAAGCGTAATAAATATTGTAAATAAAATAATTGCGGGGGCGATCCAGAACCAGATCCCAATATTGAGCCCCAGAATAAGGCTGATCACCCAGCCCATCATCATCATGGCAGATAATTGCCAAAGGCGGCGATGTTCAGGCATTGGCACCGTATCACTTTCACCAAAGACTTCTTCTCTACCGTACATTTTGAACCGCCCAAAATATTTCCCAAAACTTCTAATCCCGCCGTAAATTCGTGTCGTACCATTTTGCGCGGTATTTCCGAGATGCTCATTCATGACATTTTTGACATAGGCGTAAATACTTTGTTCGGCATTATAGAATTGAATCCGCGGCTGCCAGACCATAAAGCTGTCATCCATGCTATTAATCATCCTCAAAACAGTTGTGGGGTCAGTATAATTATCCGCGTCCAAAATACTGAAATTTGAAAGCAGCGGGTTTCCCGGTGTGCCTTCGTTACGCAATCTTTGCAGATTCGCCAAACCGTCCGGCGTTGCAATAATCCCACCTTCCGCCCCTTTTCTTTTTTTATTGTCCGGATGCGCGTATGTATTAGGATCAAAAGCCGCTGCGGTATGTTTTCCGCCAACATAGGCAAGCTGCTGGGATGCAGGATCGATGAGCCATTTACCAGTAGCTGGGTCAAGTTTAAAGCCGGGCCGTTCATGGACTTGATTCGCGGCCCGCATGGCAGCCACCGAATCATGCGTTTTAACTCCAAAAATAAAGTCATTGGTAACCGGGTCAACATCTTTGGTCTCGGGAACCATTTGAAACCAGCGGAACACCTTATACATGTTGTGAGGTTTTGCGACACCGCCCATTTGAAAAACATAAAAGCGGTCTTTAACATCCTGGGGGATGTTTGCTTTATCAAAAATTTCTTCCCTTAAAATCCGCTCATAACGTTCGTAGGTTTCATAATTATCCCCTACTGCTTGCAGAATCAGGACCGCGATAACATTTTTTGACTGAATCGCTAAAAGCATGTCGCGATTCTTTCTAATGACATTTCGGAGCTGTTCATCATTCGCGGGGCGAAGCGGATTAATAGCGACAAAGCTTTTATCATCTGTAATATCTTTCGGATCAATAGGGCCCTTAAGCGCCGGCGCAATAAATTGGTTAACCCATGGGATGGCGCGCAAAATTGGCGCAGCAAAAATGTAAAGCGTGTTCACAACGAACATCCCGCCGTAAATATCAACAATAATGGAAACCAGCCATTGAAATAAAATTGCGTAAAAAATAACGGCCGGCATAAACGTAAACGAAAAATTAAACGCAAGAACCGCGGCTGCGGTCAGAAAGGAAGTGAAGAAGTAAATAATTGCATCGTACGCAAGGATCCTAAGGGTTATCCAAAACTCTTTTTGCTCGTACTGTTTTTTCGCATCTTCCTCATCTGGATTTGTCGGAAGCGGAGCGGGTTTTTCCCAAGGTTTTGTAATGGCCGCGTGAGAAGACGTAGCGGCTAAGTGAACCGCAGTCAGCGTAGCGGCCGCTGCGAGCGCGAGCCTAAAATTATCCCGGATCCCCAACTTTTCAAGCCGCTCGACGACAGCGAGCTGTTCAGGCGTCAAAGCTTGTTTCGCTTCCGGGTATTGCCAGCTATTCCGCCAAATCTCAAACCAGTTCGTATTTTTATTCCAAACCGATGCCGGCACAGTCCGTTTAATTTTCTTTAGAGTTTCGTTCCGGTAGAAGGTATTAATGGGGCGCTCTATTTCTTTTTCTGATTCCTCGCGAGAAATTCCAAGCAATTCTTGCAAACCAATGTGGCTTGATGGATGTGTTGTCGCATTATCAAAAAACACCAAATACCCCAGATCATCGATTTGGCCCAGGAGATCATAGAGACCGCGCGGCGCCGCATCCTTATCTGATGCCAGATCCGCAAGCGAACGCTTCGCATAGTCCGTTTGGGCTTTTTTGAGCGTTTTCTTAAACGCTACCGCGCGCTCAACCAGAAGCTGAAGCGCGGAGACATGAACGCGTTTAGCAGCCATCGCTTTCGCGATATTCTCTTTTTGTTCGCCCGACAGCTTTATTTTTAAGGGCTTCAAAATTCCGGGCATCGCCGCTTGTATCTCTTCAGCAGTTGATCCTTCTTCCGTGATGGGATCCGCCAAATGAAGCTCAAGCCATTGATCGACGTAATAAATAATCAAATTTGTCGGGATTGGAATTTTACTCGCGCTTTGAATTCTCTTTACCGTATCCGTCCATATCTCAATTTTCTTTTTAATGACTTCGACCCAATCCTGAACATTGCGGCCTTTTATGGAACCCATAAAGGCGTTATATGCCATAATCTGCGCGTCTTCATCCGAAAATGTGACACCGACCGCGGCAAACCGGGTTTTAATTTCTTTCGCCATTTCGAGAAACGCAGAAACACGCTTCAACTCAATATCGCGCCAGTAGGCAAGATCCATTTTCTCAATATTTTCCAGCTCGAATTGAATTCTACGAAGCCGGTCCGCGGATAACGGATTCGTTTCAAGGCTGGCTTTGTGACGTTTCGCTTCTTTCGCGAGAACTTCTTTTCGGTAGTTAATCAGCGCGAGTGAGATTTTTTTGACCAGTTTTGATTTCGCGTCAAAATTGACGCGGTCCGAAATCGGGCCTGCATAATACCCCGCCTTCCCCTCCTGTTCGCTGTCGAGAAACACATCCGGGTCACCCAAAAATTT
>CAZEFF010000030.1:0-15897 GCA_964511315.1 uncultured bacterium
TGGCCATTCATAGCCCTCTGATTTCTCAGATGGAACTCATTATTGTGGATGATGCCAGCACGGACGGAACATGGGAAGTTCTCAAGCCTTTGGCGGATAAAGATTCGCGCATTAAACTTTTCCGGCATGAAAAAAATCAGGGGAAAGGCGCGGCTTTAAAAAACGCGCTCGATAAAGCCGCGGGAGATGTCACGATCGTCCAAGACGCGGATCTGGAATATGACCCGCGCGATATTCCCAAGCTCGTGGAAGTTTTTTTAAAAGAGGGCGCTGACGCTGTGTTCGGCTCCCGTTATTTGTCGGCCGCTTACCGCAGGGCTTTGATGTACCGGCATACCTACATTAATAAGATCATTACCGCTTTTGTGAATTTTCTTACCGATGTTGATTTGACCGACGTTGAGACCTGCTACAAAGCCGTCAAAACTGATTTGTTTAAATCGATTCCTATCCGGTCCAATGATTTCGCGTTTGAAGTTGAAATCACCATGAAGCTCGCGCGGCGGAAAGCGAATATTTATGAAGTTCCGATCAGTTATTCACCCCGCACTTATGAAGAGGGTAAAAAAATCCGGATGCGGGATGGATTTAAAGCTATTTGGGCGGCGCTAAAATTTTATTTTTATCAGGATATTTTTCATCGGGACCGTCATGGATTGCATCTTCTTCTTGATATGAATAATGTTCCCCGATTCAATCAATGGATGTGCAAACAGCTGCGTCCTTTTATCGGAGACCGCGTTCTTGAGTTGGGAGCTGGTATTGGTAATCTGACCAAGCATTTTATTCCCCGCCATTTATACGTCGCAAGCGATGTGGATGAGCAGGCGCTTCACTATTTAAGATCTTACGCGGTGGGTAAATCGTATTTAAAAACCGCCAAAATTGACGCGGAAAATCCGAAGGATTATGAATCTCTCAAAAACGAAAAGATTGATACTGTGCTGATGGTCAATATGCTTGAACATGTAAAACAGGAGGCGGTCGTTTTGCGGAACGCGCAATCAGTCCTTGTCAGCGGTGGGAAGGTGATCGTGCTTGTTCCTCATAATCCAGCGCTGTACGGGACCTTCGATGAAGCGCTTAATCACCGTGAACGCTATACCAAAGAAAGCCTCAAGAAATCTCTCGAGCTGGCAGGTTTTGAAGTCACCCGCCTTTTTGATTTTAACCGGACCACCGTTCCGTCCTGGTACCTCAATGGAAAAATTCTAAAGCGGAAGCGGTTTTCGCGTATTCAGCTGAAAATTCTTGAAACAATTATGCCGATTGTTGAGTGTATTGACCGTATTTGGCCTTGGGGCGGATTAAGCCTTATCGCAGTGGGTGTTAAGAAATAAATTGCTCTAAAAAAAGGACATTTTAAGCTCTTTCCTTGACAGCCGATAAGATAAGGAGTAGCTTTTTAGTAGAGGTTGATCGATGAAAAACGCGACAAGGTTAATGTTAGCTATCGTTCTCGTGATGGCCATGCTGCCAATCGCAGCCTGCACCCTTTGTCCGTGCGCTCATGCCTCTCCCTCAAATCAGATGGTGTTGAAGGCTCAGCCATGTCATCATGGCTGCTGTCCGGACACGCAGTTGAGTCCTGGGCAAACCTGCAGAGCCGATATTCGACAGCCATCTGATTTGGTTCGTCCGGGGGAAAGCGCGGCCGGCACCGAATTATTTCAAATGCAGCCCGCCGGCCGGATTCTTACCTCCTCGGAATCAGATCAATTCGAAGCGAATAGCAGTCCTCATAGTTTTACTCAAGATTCACCCATCTACATTCTTCTCTCAGTTTTCCGCATCTAATCTTTTCCTTTTCTAAAGGCCAAGCTCTGTCATTCTAAACAGAGCTAAGCGTCTTGATAAAATTCATCGTCGAGCCGATGAATCATTCATCTAGTCAGAAAAGGAGGATTCATGAAAACCCATTTTAAGACAATTGTTTTTTTGACCGGATTATCCGCGTTGACGGCTTTTTCCGGAGTATGGACTTATTCTCATAAAGAAGCGCGGGCCGCGGATGAAGATTCCGTGAAGCAGCAAAAACCAGTATATCAATGTTCCATGCATCCCCAGATTGTCCGGGATAGACCCGGGAATTGTCCCATTTGCGGAATGCCGCTGACGCGCGTGACTTCTCCGGTTGCGGCGGATGCTGTGGCCGTGAGTCCTGTTGCCGGGCACGCTGAAGTCTTTATCGATTCTTCCCAGCAGCAGCTGATCGGACTTAAAACGGTTGAAGTTAAAGTGATGCCGCTGACGGTTAAAGTTCAGACATTAGGGAAAGTCGGTTATGACCCGGATCTTTATGAATCGATTTTTGAATACCGGGAAGCGGTATTGGCACATAAACAAATTCGGAATACTTGGGGAACGGTTAGCCGTGAACGCGTTGAAAGACTGCATGATTTAGCGCTGCTTAAGCTCCGTCTGGCGGGATTAAGCGATGAACAGATTGAAATCATGTCGCGGTATATTCCTCTCATCAATTATTTCGTTCTGCCGCCGGATATCCATTGGATTTACGCGGATATTTATGAGCAGGAAGCGGATTTGGTCCGCGCGGGACAAATGGTGATGATTACCGCGCCAAGCTATCCCGGCATGATTTTTAAAGGAGAAGTCAAAAGCGTTGACCCTTTGCCGGATTGGCGAAGCCGTATTTTACGCGCGCGTATTCAGGTGGAATCTTCCGGCAAAATTTTGAATCCCGGAATGACGCTGGATATTGAAATTGAAGCTGTTTTAGGTGAAAAGCTCGGGGTGCCCGTGGACGCGGTTTTTGATACGGGAGAAATGCAGATCGTTTTTGTGGATAAGGGCCAAGGCCATTTTGAACCTCGTGAGATTGAAGTCGGCTATGAAGCGGGCGGGTATTATGAATTAATATCCGGTCTTTCAGAGGGCGAGAAGATTGTTGATTCCGCGACATTTTTGATCGATTCAGAGTCAAGACTGCGCGCGGCAAGTCAGCGGTTTGTTGAAGCCATGAAAGAAAAGCCTCGATTAGACAACGCATCATCGCAAAACGAATTGGCGCCTGAACCAAGCGCTCATCGGCATTGAGGGGGCGGATATGATTGAGAAAATCATAGAGTTCTCAGCGAAAAATAAGTTTCTAGTTCTGAGTATTACCGCGGTCATTATCGGATTCGCTTTTTGGAGCATGAAACAAACTCCGCTCGACGCGGTCCCCGACCTTTCCGATACGCAGGTGATTATTTATTCCCGCTGGGACAGAAGCCCTGATGTGATGGAAGACCAGGTCACTTATCCAATCATTACCGCCATGCTGGGAACTCCGAGGGTAAAGTCAGTGCGGGGTTTTTCAGATTTTGGATATTCGTATGTTTATGTGATTTTCCAAGACGGAACGGATCTTTACTGGGCGCGCAGCCGCACCTTGGAGTATTTAAACAAAATTCTTCCGCAGCTTCCTGAAGGCGTTAAAACGGAATTGGGGCCTGACGCCACGGGTGTGGGCTGGGTCTACCAGTACGCGCTGACCGATGAAACAGGAAAAAATAATTTAGCAGATCTGCGGTCAATACAGGATTGGTATTTGCGGTACAGTCTTCAGTCTGTCCCGGGAGTCGCTGAAGTCGCCTCTATCGGCGGTTTTGTGAAGCAGTATCAAATCAATGTGGATCCGATCAAACTTCTTTCCTACAAGATTCCGCTTCCGGATGTTATTGAAGCCGTCCGCAATGGAAATAATGACGCGGGAGGAAGGCTCGTTGAATTTTCAGGAACGGAATACATGATTCGCGGAAGGGGATACGCGAAGACAGCGGAGGATTTTGAAAGTATCGCGGTAGGTCAAGATCCGCGAAGCGGGGCGCCGATCTTTATTAAACAAATCGCGAAGGTTCAGATTGGACCCGAAATGCGCCGAGGCGTTGCTGATTTTGATGGGAAGGGAGACACGGTCGGCGGCATTGTGATTATGCGCCACGGCGAGAATGCTCTCAATGTGATTAACCGCGTCAAAGAAAAAATAGAAGGGCTCAAGCCCACTTTGCCTGAAGGCGTAAAAATCGTTGAAACGTATGACCGGTCGAAGCTGATCAAAGATTCGATTAACACGCTGAAGCACACGTTGATTGAAGAAATGATTGTGGTAAGTCTCATTATTCTCATTTTTCTCTGGCATATTCCTTCGGCGCTTGTTCCGATTGTGACCATCCCTATTTCGGTTCTTCTCGCGTTTATTCCGCTGCATCTTATGAATGTGACCTCCAATATTATGTCGCTCGCCGGAATCGCAATTTCAATCGGTGTTCTTGTGGACGGCGCGATTGTGGAAGTTGAAAACGCTTATAAGCGGCTCGAAGAGTGGAACGAAGGCGGCCGAAAGGGAGATTTTCACGAGGTCCGTTTAAAAGCGCTTAAAGAAGTCGGGCCTTCTGTTTTCTTTTCCCTTCTTGTGATTGCCGCGGCTTTTCTGCCCATCTTTACTTTGGTGGATCAGGAAGGCCGTTTGTTTAAACCGCTTGCTTACAGCAAAAATTTAACGATGGCGCTGGCCGCGATTTTGGCCATCACCCTTGATCCTGCTGTCCGCATGCTTTTTACCCGCATGGATTATTTTAATTTTAAGCCGAAGCCGCTTTGCTGGCTGGTTAATCAAATCACGGTAGGGAAATATTACCCGGAAGAAAAACACCCGATCAGCCGCCGGCTTTTCAGGATTTATGAACCCGCGGTGCGCTTTGTATTGAGGCATACGAAAGCAACGGTGCTTCTAGCGGCGCTTTTGGTTTTATCAACGATACCGGTGTATTTTAAATTGGGCTCGGAATTTATGCCGCCTTTAAACGAAGGCAGCATTCTTTATATGCCTACCGCGTTTCCCGGAATGTCGGTGACAGAAGCCCAACGGGTGATTCAGCTGCAGGACAAAATTATTAAAAGCTTTCCTGAAGTAAAAACGGTATTTGGAAAAGCCGGCCGGGCGGAGACGCCTACCGACCCCGCGCCTTTTTCAATGGTCGAAACGACCATTGTTTTAAAACCAGAGAAAGAATGGCGGGATGTTCCGCGGGATATTCCTTCATGGGTTCCCGGATCCGCCGCGGAATTTTTAAGAATGAAACTGCCTAAGAAAAAAATTTCTTATCAGGAGCTTGTCCATGAAATGGATCAAGCCCTGCGGCTTCCCGGTATTCCTAATATTTGGACTATGCCCATTAAAAATCGGATCGATATGCTTTCGACGGGAATCCGCACACCGGTTGGGATTAAGGTGCTCGGTCCTGACCTCAAAGTGATTCAGCAAATCGGTGAAAACATTGAAAATACTCTTCGATCTGTTCCCGGAACAAGAAATGCTTATGCTGAGCGGGCTGCCGGGGGATATTTTATCGATTTTGTTTTGAACCGCAGAGAGCTTGGGCGCTATGGACTTTCAGTTGAAAATGCGCAAATGGTTATCAGTTCTGCGATCGGCGGAGAAAATGTCACCACGACCGTTGAGGGGCGCGAGCGGTATCCGGTGAATGTGCGCTACGCGAGAAGTTTCCGCGATAGTATCCCGGAACTGAGAAGAGTGCTCGTCCCAACGCCGTCGGGTGAAAATGTTCCGCTTGGGCAGATTGCGGATATCCGGAAACTCGAAGGACCTTCCATGATCCGCGATGAAAACGCGATGCTTGCCGGCTATGTGTATGTGGATATTGAAAACCGGGATATCGGGAGCTACGTTCAAGCGGCGAAAAAGGAAGTTTCGGAAAAAGTTCAAATTCCGCCGGGATATCAGCTGATTTGGAGCGGGCAGTATGAAAACATGCAGAGGGTTACGGAACGCTTAAAGATTGTCTTGCCGTTTACCTTTTTTATTATTGCCTTGCTTCTTTATATGAATACTAAATCGGCAATAAAAACAGGAATTGTGTTTCTTGCCGTGCCGTTTTCACTCGTGGGAGCCATTTGGCTTCTTTATTTTCTTGGTTATAACATCTCGATCGCGGTTTGGGTGGGGATGATTGCGCTTATGGGACTGGATGCTGAAACGGGTGTCTTCATGCTCCTTTATCTGGATATGGCTTATGAAGACCGGAAAAAGAAAGGCCAAATGAATACTTACTTTGACCTTTCAGAAGCGATTGTCCATGGGGCGGTTAAGCGAATACGCCCTAAGCTCATGACGGTCCTGACCTCCTTCATAGGCTTAGTGCCGATTATGTGGTCCATGGGTACGGGCGCGGATATGATGAAGCGTATCGCGGCTCCGATGGTGGGCGGGCTCTTTACCTCGTTTATTCTGGAGCTTCTGGTTTATCCGGCTGTTTATGCTCTATGGAAGAACGCTGAGATGAAAATGGCGCCAAAATTAGTTGGATAAAAAATCGCACGGATAATCGGAATTTGATAAAATAAATCTCTATCCATTTGAAGGAGAAAATAATGGAACTGAAATATTTACATCCTATTTTTATACACTTCCCCATTGCGTTCTATGTTTTAGAATGTTTTTTGCTGGGGCTGTATTTTTTTAAAAAAGACGGGCATTACCGGCGTTTCGCGCTTTTTGTTTTTAGGCTCGCGTATCTTTTTGGAATCGCGGCGATGCTGACGGGGTTAAAAGATGCCGGCGGGCTGAGTAAATTAAAAGGCGATTTGCTGACGCACGCGCTGTTTGCGGCAGGCCTTTTTTTATGGAACACATTACGCGCGGTCTATTGGCATAAAGCGAAGCCTGAGACCCCCAATTATGCTTTATTTTTGCTGCTTGGCGCCGTCATCAGCGTAGCGATTACTTTCTTGACCGGCCTTGAAGGCGGTGAGCTTGTTTATGAGTGAAAATCACGATTGCTGCAATAAACCTTCCGGAGTAAAACGAATTCCCTGGTATCGTCACCGGATATTTCTGCTTTTATGCGGCATAGGAATTCTTCTTTTTGTTTCTCCGCAGGTGCCATATCTGGAGCCTTTCCGGAATTCTTTCCTCGATTACGCGAAGATGATGATTCTGCCCGTTCTGATTGGACTGATTGCCGGCGGGCTGATTGACTATTACATCCCTAAAGAATATATCTCGAAGCACTTAGCGGGGCAGAACAAACGGACCATTCTCTATGCCACGAGCCTTGGACTGCTCATGAGCGCCTGCAGTCATGGTATTCTCGCGCTTTCGATGGAACTTCATAAGAAGGGCGCTTCGGGGCCTGCTGTGATCAGCTTTCTTTTGGCCAGCCCCTGGGCGAATTTGCCGATCACGATTCTTCTGATCGGATTTTTTGGCTTGAAAGGTTTCCTGATCATTTTTGGCGCTCTTCTTGTTTCCTTGTCCACCGGGTACATGTTTCAAGCGCTTGAAAACCGGAACTTAATCGAAAAAAATCCGCATCACATGGCAGTTGAGCCTGATTTCTCTGTGCGCCGCGACCTTCTTAAGCGTATCCAAAGCTATCAGTTTTCATCGAAAGAATTCCTTCATGACCTTTCGGGAATTGGGCGGGGCATGATCGATCTCGCGGATATGGTCATTTGGTGGATTTTGATCGGAATGATTCTCGCGAGTTTTGTGTCTGCATTTGTGCCGGCGCATTTTTTTCACAATTATTTGTCCGCGAACACGGCTGGACTTTCTATCACGCTTCTCATCGCTACCGTCATGGAAGTTTGTTCCGAAGGAACTTCCCCGATTGCTTTTGAAATTTACCGGCAGACCCACGCGTTTGGCAATGCCTTCGCGTTTTTAATGGGCGGGGTGGTGACAGACTATACCGAAGTCGGACTTGTTTGGACTCACTTAGGCAAGAAGACGGCGATTTGGATGCTCGTACTTACAATTCCTCAGGTTTTTCTTCTCGGATGGATTTTTAACTGGCTTAAGCTTTAAAACTTCGAACCGCGGTCCATTTCGTTTTCAGCCAGCCTGTTGCTCTCGCGGTGTAATTTCCCAGCGCACCCTTTTTCTCGAGCGGAACTAAAACAAGGTAAGCCGCCGGCACAACAAATAGTGTGAGAACGGTTGAAACTGTCACCCCGCCGATGACTGCCACAGCCATAGGGATACGGGTTTCCGCCCCGGGGCCAAGCGCGAGCGCCGGAGGAATCGCGGCCGCGATGGTTGAGACGGTGGTCATAAGAATAGGCCTGAAACGGATGGGGCACGCGGTTTTTAAAGCTTCAAAAGGCTCCATGTGATGGAGTTCCCGCATTTGATTGGTAAATTCTACAAGCATGATAGAATTTTTCTTCACGATCCCAAACAAGAGAATAAGCCCGATCAAACTAAAAATATTAAGTGATTGGCCGCTGATCATGAGAGCAATGAACGCGCCCGAAACGCTGAAGGGCAGGGCGAGCAGTACCGTAAGCGGATGAATGACATGGTTAAACTGAGAGGCGAGAACCATGTAAGCGACAAGGATGCCTAACCAAAGCGCGAAAGATAAGCTTTGGAAGGATTCTTTGAATGTTTGACTGCTCCCGCTGAAAACTGAGCGGTATCCTTCAGGTAAAATTTTATTGGCAATTTCGCGGGCTTTTTCAATCGCGACAGCCTGAGATTTTTTGACGCCGACATTCGCGAAAAGTCCGATCGCGCGTTCACGTCCGCGCCGTGTGATGGCGAGCAGACTGGGTTTTTCTTCGATTTTCACCACATCACTGAGCTGAACCATTTCCCCGCGGTTATTCCAAACCCAAAGTTTTTTAATATCTTCCTGGCTGATTCTTTGCTCCGGAATCGCCTGTACGCGCACATCATAACGTTTTCCGCCTTCCGTATATTTACCGACCCGAGCACCGCCAATCAAGGCATTGACCGTGTGCGCGATGGCGCCAATGCTTACGCCGCGGTCAAAAGCTTTATCCCGGTCGGGATAAATTCTGATTTCAGGCATTCCGGCAAGATAATCGGTATCCACATCCTGAAACATATCGCTTTTTTTCATCTCTTCGCGGATTTTGTCGGAATATTCCGCGAGTTTTGCCCAATCGGGCCCGCGGATAGTGAATTCAATGGGGAATCCTCGCTGCGCCGTGAATCCCCGCATCGAAAGATCCTGAATGAAAACTTTGAGGTCAGGAATTTTTCCGAATTCTTTACGGAAGGAATTCATTAAATCACTTTGCGTGGGTTTGCGTTTTAATTCGGGGTCATATTTTCTGTGTTTGGGTTCTTTGAGGGTGATAAACATATTCCCGCTGTTCACTTCACCGCCCGAAAATCCTCCGACCGCGACAAAGTAGCGCTCCAGGTTGGGGTTTTTAAGCGCGATGGCTTCCGCGACTTTAAATTTTTCACTCGTGTATTCAATGGAGGAACCGATCGGGGTTTGCAGCCGGCATAAAAACATGCTCTGATCCTGCGCCGGGACAAATTCTTTACGGACGAAAGGCAGTGTAAAGAGCGAAAGAATAAAGAAAATGACCGCCGCCGCAAGAGTGGTTTTTTTATGGCGGAGCGTTATTTCAAGCCCCTTTTTGTAAAGTTCCGAAATCTTCGCGATGCCGGTATCAAACGCTTTCCCGAATTTGTTTGTTCTTTCACCGATTTCCAGAAACTCAGCGCATCTCATGGGCGCCAAAGTCAATGCTTCGAGTAATGACAAGGCGACGGAAGCCGAAATAGTCACCGCGAACTGGAAGAAAAATTTTCCGATGACGCCCTGCATATAGGCGACCGGCAGGAAAATGGCGATAATCGCGAGAGTGGCGGCCAAAGCGGCAAATGAAATCTCATTGGTCCCTTTAATTGCCGCGTCAACCTGAGCTTCACCCTTTTCCCGGTGCCGCACAATATTTTCAAGAACCATAATCGCGTCATCGACCACAATTCCGATCGCGAGCGATAACCCCAACAGGGTAAATGTGTTCAGGGTAAATCCTAAAAATCTTAAAAAAATAAAAGTTCCTAGAATAGAAGTGGGAATCGCGAGCAGAATATTGAGAGTGCTTGACCATGATCCCAAAAACATCCAGCAAATGACAGAAGTGAGCAGCGCCGAAAGAAGCAGGGTGAAAACAAGTTCGCTTACGGTTTCTTCGATAAATTTCGTGCTGTCAAAATTGATTCCGATCTCGTAATCTTTCGGAAGTTCTTTGCGGATTTCTTCCACTCGTTTTTTGACAGCATGAGCAATTTTTACAGAATTCATGCCGCGCTGTTTTCGGATACCTAGACCAATGGCGGTTTTTCCCATGACTCGGGTAATGCGGCGTATATCTGCCAGACCGTCTTCAATTTTAGCCACTTCACTGATGGGAATCGGTTTGTAGATCGGACGGCCTCCGCGCTGGGTGATCATAATTTTCTCAAACTCTTCCACAGAGCGCGCTTCACCCATGGCGCGGACATTTGATTCCCGCTCGGCGGTTTCAATTCTTCCCGCGGGGATTTCTACATGCTCTTCCTGGATGGCTTGAGTAATATCAGTGACAGTGAGCTGGTATTCGGTAAGTTTATTAAGATCAATCCAAACCCGCAAATTTCTATCCACAAAACCGGATAAAAAAACTTCGCCCACGCCTGAAATCGTTTTAAACCTGTCTTTGACAAAATTATCTACGTATTCCATGAGATCGCGGCGCGGCAAATCGGTCGCGATACCGATCCACATAATGGGCTGATCTTCCGGATTCGTTTTTTGAATGACCGGGGGATCAATATCAATCGGCAATCTGCGCTGAGCTTCCGAAATTTTTGATTGTACTTCCTGAAGCGCGATATCAATGTCACGTTCGAGTTCAAATTCTAAAGTGATATTGGCGCTGCCTTGGCGTGTGGAGGATGAAACTTCTTTGAGGCCCTGGACGCCGGTGACGACGTCTTCAATAATATCCACCACGTCAGTTTCCATAACTTCGGGCGCCGCGCCTTCCCAGGAAACATTGACGTTCAAAACGGGGAAGTCGACATCGGGCATTTGACCGATTCCCATTCCGCGGAAGCTAAGAAAGCCGAAAATCATAAGCCCAAGCATAAGCATCCACGCGAAAACAGGATTTTTAATGGAGGTTTCAGCAAGGCTCATGGTTTAGAGGTCTCCGCCGAGGGATCTGCCGCCATGAGAGGATTGAATTCAGGATCCATTCCGCCGGCAATTTGAAGTTTCCAGAAATTTTCTTTCATTTGATGCAAAGTCGTGTTGGCTTCGCGGCGCGCGTTAAGCAAAGATTCAAGGGCTTCGAGCACATCCAAGTTGCTCACAAGATTGCGTTCATAGTCATCTTTTTGCAGTTTGTAATTTGTTTCCGCCGCTTTGACCGCGTCCGCGAGCGATTTGGTTTGGGCCACGGAAGCCTTCCAATCTTCAAACGCTTCTTTAATATTCAGTTCGGCTTCGCGCTTTGTTTTCTCATAGTTGAGCTTCGCTTTTTTGTACGCGCTTATGGATTGTTTGATTTCTCCAAAACTGGTGCCGCCGCGGAAAAGAGGAACATCCATTTTAACGAGAAGATCCCAGTCGATGCCTGACTGAAAGCCTTCACGTTTTTCATACTGATTCATATCAAGACTTACTTTAGGCCAAAGAACGCTTTGAGCCACAACCATTCCGCGTTTGGAGGTTTTCATGGCTTGTTCGGAAGCCTTCACATCCGCGCGGTCATCCACCGCTTCGAGCAACTCTTCGAGCGGAGGAGTTACGGGTTTTCGCGCCGGTTCCTTTAAGACATAAGTACCGGTTTCAGCACCGGTGAAATAGGTTAAAAGATGACGGGAGATCATAAGATCTCCTTCAGAACGTGCGAGCTCTGCCTCGAGCCGCCTCAATTTTGACTGAACCGTCGCGATTTCGCTCGGTCTTGACCGGCCGATACGTTCGCGGGCTTTTAACTCCGCGATTCTATCCTCCACAAGCGCGGAAATACTTTTGATAATGATCACATCTTTGTGATGAGCCATGAGCGTGTAAAACGCGTGAGATACTTCCAAGTAAAGTAATTGAACGGCCCGGGCTTTTTCTTCCTGCCGCTGATTTCTTAAACTGCCCGCGCCTGTGAGCGCGCCTAACGATTTGAATCCTTGAAAAATCGGTTGAGAATAAGTGAATTTTCTTTCCCTGCGTTCCGCCGCGGTGCTCGTGCTTTCCACTCCGGACGCGGAAGCGCGCGCTCTTTGCGGCTCTTGACGGTAATCGGTCATAACAAAATCAATGTCACCGACGGCCTCACCGGTCGCAATCAGGAAATCCGCCGTGGTTTCCGACACGTCCTCCTTTTTCATCTTGATGGTTTCGCTTTGTTTCAGCGCGAGGCGGAAACAATCTTCAAGTGTTAAGCGGGGCAAGAGTTTACTCGCAGCGGAGGCATCTGATTCTTGAGGAAGCGATGGTTTTTTTGCCATCGCGTAACTCAAATCCGGAGAAACGGAAAGAACAGCCAGGAGCAGTGAAGTTAGAGCGGATATTTTTCGAATCATGATTTCGGCTCCGAGTGTTTGCAGCACTGCTCGGAATTAATTTCGTCCATGGATTGATCGATGAGCGAATAAAAACGGCGGATAGTCGCTTGCTCTTCGGGTTTGAATTGATCGAGCGCTTTAAGCAGGAACTGCAAAGCAAAGCCTTGAATTTCATTTGAAATTTTTAAACCTTCAGGCTGAAGTTCGAGCAAGTGAGCGCGCCGGTCTTCAGGATGATCAATTCTTTTAAGAAATCCCTTTTCTTCTAAGCGGTCCACAAGACTTGTGATTGCGGGTTTGGAAATATAAAGTTCTTGGCTGGCTTTGCTCATCGTAATGGGCTGCGGACAATTCGCCAGCAAGTTTAGAAGGGCATATTGCGGAAAAGATAAATCCGCTTTTTCAAAAATGGAGGCATAGAAACGCGAAAAGTTAGCTTGGACTTTTCTGAATAAGGCGACAAATGCTTCTTTTTCTTTCATAGATCCTTAGTATTTAGATAGTTAACTGATTGAACTATTAACTATTTGAATGATATCTGATGGTCTGGAAGACTTCAAGCTGTATATTGGGTTTATAGCAAAATATAACCCATTCTGAATAAAGGTCAGGGGGTGGCGTCGAACCTTGTGTTTAGCTGAAACGCATCAAGGTTAAGTAGAGATATGTATCAAACTTGACTTTAAGCTATCATCAGCTATCATTTCTATCAAATACGGAGGTTTCAAATGAAAAGCTATTTGACGTTAATGTTGCTCTTAGCCATTGCATTTCAACCGGCTGTTTTATTGGCCGAAGAGGTTAAACCCGCAGCCCCAGCAGCTGCCGAGGCAGTTGTCGATGAAAAGGCTGATGAAGCCAAGGATGAACTGACCGAAGGCGAAGATTGGGATTTGGGTTTAGAAGAACAAGCTGAAGATACAGCCGAAAAAGTCGCGGAAGATGTAAAGCTTGATGCGCCTGTCAAAGACGCGGCTGCTCCTGCTGCGCAGAACTAATTTTCGCCGCGCGGTCAAGCATTTGGCAGACCGAAGTTTTTGAAAAATCCTGATTGAAAACACGGCGCCATACTTCGGGAGTTTCCATGCAGAGATAAATGGGAACTTCTGAGGTATGGCGCCGTATCATTTCCACTGTCCTCTGGTAAATTTCGATGCGCCTGGATTTAAGATAGCGCATTTTCCCATCCATTCCCGTGATCCACTCTCCGAGCGCGAGCTGAGATTTTGGAAAACGATTCTGCATAATCGATTTGAGCTCCGGCATGAAGCGCAAGCATCCAAGACTGAGCCAGGCGATTTTTTTATCCGAAATCCGCGTGAAAAGCTCATCGATTGTTTGTTGATAATCTTTTTCCCCGTCGGGGTAATCAACAATGGGATCTAAATGAAACCCTACGCGGTATCCATCCATTGAAGATACTTTTTCCGCGGCCGCGAGGCGCTCGTTAAAGCCGGCGCATTTATGCTCTTCTTCCGAGGTGATTTTTTTAGAATTGAGCGACCAGGAAATAATTGTTTTGCCCTCATTTTCAAGGCTCAGTACATTTTCAATGTTATCGCTTTTTGTTTTGAGCTCTAAAATAGCGTTGGTCTGACGGTTAAAAAAGGGAATCAGGTGTTTTGTAATTTCCGTAATATGATCAAGCGAAAGTGAATCCGCGAGCTGGCCCGTTCCGATTCTGAAAAATTTATGAGGGTTTTCATCAAGCGTTTTTTGAAGGTTTCCGAGCATCTCCTCGATATTGACATAAATTGTGAGCAAGGGGTTGGTGAGGTAAGCCTGAAGAATACAATAGCTGCATTCCAGGTCGCAGCCTTCAGCCAAATGAAGCGTGAAATAGTCGCAGACGAGGTATTCATCAATTTCCGGGAAGGGCTTGAAAGACCGGCCCTGGTCGCGCTTGAGAAGAAGATACCGTTTACCTTCCCCGATTGTGTCCGGCTGCTTTTCGAGTGATTTTATAATAGCCTGGGTGTTTTCAATGATTTCCCGCGGGACATCGGGCAGTTTATTTAATATAGATTGGGTGAGAGGATAGTCAGCCGCGTCCTTCTCGATGTAAATTTTTTGAGGTTTATAGAGTTTCATAGAGCCCTTTAACGAGCGCTTCCATCTCCGCCGCTTGTTTTATTTTCCCGCGTTTTATAGCGCCCTGAATAAAGATTTGAGATTTTTCTTCAAGCATTTTGCGCGCGGCTTCATCCTGCTCCGCATTCAACATTCCCGATCTCAAAATTTTTACCAGGCTTTGGATCCTGAATTGATCCATCGCCGGATACTTATGAGAAGTCTGATCTTCGTGACCGCCGTATTTAATAATGTAGGGTGTATCCATTAGGCCGATCGAGTGACGCGCGGCGATACGCAGCCAAAGATCATAATCTTCGCAGGCGGGAAGCGATTCATCGAATAATCCGACCTCATCCAAAAGGTCACGGTGGATCATGACGGCTGACGGGCTGACGATGCAAAGAGGAAGGCATTTTTCGAAAATCCAGCCGCCGTATTTTTGGTGCTTTTTCATCGGATTGACCCGCGCGCCGTTACGGATCCAGATTTCTTCCGTTTGCGCGATTTTATATTCAGGATGCTGCGCGAAGAAAGCGAGCTGCGCGGTGAGTTTTCCGGGAAGCCATTCGTCATCCGAGTCGAGAAAGGCAATCCATTCGCCGCGCGATTTTTTGATTCCCAAATTGCGCGCGGCCGAAGGCCCCTGATTCGATTGATGCAAGTAAGTGACCGAAGGGTACCTTTCGTCAATCAGCCGTTTTGTTTCATCGGTCGAGCCGTCGTCTACCACAATGAGCTCAAAGGCTACATGGGACTGAGCAAGGACGGAATCCAGCGCTCGGGGAAGGACGGCGGCGCGGTTAAACGATGGAATAATGACACTGACCTCTAACATAGGGCAGTGAATATAGCATACTCTCCAGACAGGCCAAACCCTTGTCTTTAAAGGGCCGCGGGCCTTATCCTGGCTGGTGGCTAGAAGAATGGTCCCTATGGTATACTGATAACTTCTTATTACACCTAGACTTTGGGAGATTTTGACGCATGAAAAAGTTTACGGAACTTACCCTCAAAACCTATCTCGATGAACTCTCAAGTGATGCCCCTGTTCCCGGAGGGGGAAGTGTTTCCGCCTACGTCATTTGCCTTGCCATGGGACTGACGCAAATGGTAGGCCGCATTTCTCTGAAGCGGAAAATGAAAGCCGGGTTGAGCCCTGATGAAGAAAAAAAAGAGTTAGAGCGCCGTCAGACCATCCAAAAAATTATTGATGCGGTAGAGAAAATTAAAAAAGAAGCATTTCAGGTGGTGGATCTTGACCCGCAAATTTATCAGCAAGTGCTTGAAACCTCCGATCCGTTAAAAATGGAAGATGTTCTTGAAAATTCTTTCCGCCTTCAGGCCGATCTGGCCATGCTCGCCGTGATGGCTAAAGAATGGAACGCGGACATGGCGGGACTTGTTTCGGGATCGATCAAAAACGATTTGCTCGTGAGCGCCGAACTTTTGCAATCGGGATTTCACGGCGCGCACCATAC
>CAZEFF010000030.1:15997-24232 GCA_964511315.1 uncultured bacterium
GATCCTCAGAAAGCGGACGAAGTAAAAAACGCGGCTTCCGCCGATTGGTATGTCGGGGCACAGGAAAAATTAGCGCAAAAACTTGGGATTGCTTTTGAAAGGATTTCGATCCCGAAGAATCAAAAACTTCTCGAAGATAAAATCGCTCAATTAAATCAGGATAAGAATTGCCATGGTGTTTTTATCGCGATGCCTTTGCCGTCAGGTCTTGATTCCGATAAAGCGCTGCTCGCGCTCAATGCTTTAAAAGATGTGGAGGGCGTCACGCCCGCGAGCCTTGGTTTAATTGTCCTCCGCAAATCAAAACTTATTCCGCCGACAGCTTACGCGGCTTTTAAACTCATTGAACATACCGGGGTAGAGCTGCGCGGAAAAAAAGCCGTGATCGTTGGGCAAAGCGCGATTGTCGGCCGGCCGCTTCAAATGCTTCTCGGTGAACGGCGCGTGACCACGATTGTTTGTAATACCGGAACCTCACAAGCCGATCTGCAAAAATTTGTTTCAGAGGGAGATATCGTCGTGGCATGCGCGGGCCAGCCGGGCATGGTCAAGGGAAGCTGGATCAAAGACGGCGCGATCGTGATTGATGTTGGAACGACTGAAGTTAACGGAAAGCTCACCGGCGATATCGAGTTTGAAGAAGCAAAAAAGCGCGCGTCTTTTATTACCCCGGTTCCCGGCGGTGTCGGCCCGCTCACCGTGACGATGCTGATGCAGAACCTTATTCATGCTTATCAATGGCAGCAATTATAATCGGAGAAATGAATGAAAATTACGGTTAAAGCGGTTTACGATAAAAAAAATAAAAAAGAAAAAATCACCATGCTCTCTGTTTATGATTATCCTTTCGCGAAAATCGCGGACGAATCAGGGATTGATATTGTGCTTGTGGGCGATTCGCTTGGTATGGTGCTTTTGGGATATAAAAGCACGGTCGGTGTGACGATGCGTGAAATGATCCATCATACACGCGCGGTTTCCCGCGCGACGCATAGCGCGCTTATTGTCGGCGATATGCCTTTTGGTTCTTATGATACGCCCGAAAAAGCCGTGCGCAATGCCACCCGTTTTTTAAAAGAAGGCGGCGCCGAAGCGGTGAAGCTTGAAGGCGGAGAAAAAATTAAAAAAGAAGTCGAAGCCCTCGTGAAAGCCGGAATTCCGGTCATGGGCCATTTGGGAATGACGCCTCAAACCGCGAGCGCTCTTGGCGGCTATAAAGTTCAGGGCCGTGAAAAAGAACAGGCTGAAGAAATTATGAATGACGCGGTTCTGCTTGATAAGCTCGGCGCGTTTTCGATTGTGCTTGAATGCGTTCCCGCGAAGCTCGCGGCCGAAATTACGGCAAAAGTGAAGTGTCCGACGCTCGGTATCGGCGGCGGCGCGCAGACGGACGGCCAAGTCATGGTGCTGCTTGATATGCTCGGGTTTTCATCTAAGGTTCATCCGCGGTTTGTCAGAAAATACGCGGATATGGAGCAGATTACGCGGAAAGCCGTAGAGCAGTACCGCAGCGATGTTTTGACAGGAAAATTTCCATCAACCGAGGAAAGCTACTAAAAAGTTAAAAGGCAAAAATTAAAAGGTAAAATCAAGACCTGATTCAAAACACGTTTTTACCTTTTTCCTTCTAATTTTTTACTTTAATTATGATTATCCTTATCGCTGAAAAGAATCCTAATATCCGGTCACTGATCAGTACAAGGCTTTCTGTCCGCGATTATCAAATTCTTGAAGTCACTGAAAGTGAAGAAGTGCTCCGGATTCTCGAACGGGAAAAAGTAGATCTCGTTCTTCTGGCTACAAACCTTGAGCGCATCGGAAGTAAACACTTAATCGAAAAAATCCGCGAAAAACCGAATCTTATGAATCTTCCGATTATTTTAATGGCGGAAGAAAATGAAATTTCGGAACTCGTGATGAGTCAGGACCGCGGCTTTGACGACTTTCTCGTGAAGCCTTTTAACTCGCTTGTGCTTCAGCTGCGCGTCGCCATTAATATTTCACGGGCCCGCCAGCGCGTGGAAGCGAATGCTTTGACGGGGCTGCCCGGCAATCAATCGATTGAGCGCGTTGTGCGTGAAAAGATTCAGAAGAATGAAAAATTTTCCGTCATGTATATTGATATCAGTCATTTCAAATCGTTTAATGACCGGTATGGGTTTGAAAAAGGCGATGATGTCATTAAACATACGGCGCGGATCCTCCTTCAAACCGCCGAAGCGGTGGGAGAGCCTGGGACCGTGTTTGTGGGCCATATCGGAGGTGATGATTTTGTCGTGGTGACTCACCCGGATATGGAAGCGGCCTTTGCCCGGGAGTTTATCAGCGAGTTTGACCGGATTATTCCAACCTACTATAATGAAGCCGATCAGAAACGCGGAACCGTGCGTTTGACGAACCGGCAGGGAAAACGCGAAACATTTCCCCTCATGTCCTGCTCTGTGGCTGTTTGCACCAATCTTTACCGTTCCTACAAAAACCTTGGTGAAATCGCTCAGGATGTCGCGGAAGTCAAATCATTCCTGAAGTCGCAGCCGGGGAGTCACTATTTGCGGGACCGCCGCGCGGCGCCGGTTCAGGAACTGAAACAGGCTCTTGATATGCTGGCGCCCGAAGTTGAAAAGAAACATGACGCGGAAGGGTATCAGCCGTTAGGGCGCGTGCTTCTTAGCGCGGGACTCATCAGCGGGGAACAGCTTGATCAAGCGCTGAAAAAACATTTGGAATCCGGACAGCGTTTGGGCCAGGTGCTGATCGGAATGAACGCGGTACGCAGCGAAGATGTTGGGCGCATGCTTGAAAAGAAACTGGATGTGCCCTACGTCAGTTTGAAAACGTTTGAGCCTAAACGTGAAATGCTCAGAATTTTTACTTTTGATTTTATCCGTTCGCACCGCGTGGTGGCGCTTGAAACAGCCGGTAAAAACGTCAAGCTCGCCATGTGTGATCCTTTTGATTTAAGAACGCTCGACGCGATTGAAAGAATTACCGGGTTAAAGCCGGTGCCTTGCCTCGCGCTTGAAGATGAATTTGAGGAGTTTTTGGATCTGCACGCGCAGAAATACTCGCGCGAAGAAAAAATTATCTAAAGCCTATGAATCTTTCGCTTAGCCTGCTCATCATCTCCGGAGTTTTTTACGCGGCTGCTTTTATCAGCCATGCGGTTTCTTTTATGGGCGACCGCCAAACCGCGCTTCGCCCGGCTTTTGCCTTGATGAAAATTGGATTTTTATTCGGGACTTTATATTTCGCGGCCGAAGCGATTGAGCATGGTTTTTTTCTTCCGGTGGTGAGCTTTCCGCAGGCGATGTCTTTTTTTGCGTGGTCGCTCGGCTTTATTTATTTTGTGCTGCTTGTCCGCGTGCAGAGCGAGTCCTTCGGGCTGATTCTGACGCCCATCCTTCTTCTTTTAACGGGCGCGGCGATTTTTGGAAGACTGCACCTCGCGGGGCTTGAGGCCCCGCCGAAACCGTATTTGCTGAACCCCTATTTTACGGTGCATATTGTGACCGCGTTTTTCGCTTACGCCTGCTTCACGCTTTCTTTCGCGGCGGGCATTTTGTTTCTGATTCAGCATCATGAACTCAAACATAAACACGCGGGGCGTTTTTATCACAAGCTCCCTTCTTTAGAAGAGCTTGAAAGGCTTGTGTATCAGCCGCTGATTTGGGGCGCGCCTTTGCTCGCGGCGGCGCTCGGAATCGGATTTTTCTGGTCCAAATGGGCTTTCGGAAAATATTGGATCTTTGATCCTAAAACCATCGCGACGACGGTGACTTCCGCGCTTTATTTCATTATTCTTTATTTAAGATTCGGCTCTTCCATCCGCGGAAAGCAGGGCGCTATTTTATGCGTTCTGGCTTTTGGAGTCGTTATTTTCAGCTTTATCGGCATCCGTTTTATCGGAACCAGCCACCAATTTACTCAGTGAGATAATCATGAAATTTTTTGTGATCGGTGTGAACCATAAAGAATGTCCGGTAGAAGTGAGAGAAAAACTTCACTTCAGCCCCAAGCGCGCGGAAGCCGCTTTGAGCGGATTGAAAAATCATTCTGAGATTTCAGAACTGATCGTTCTTTCTACCTGCAACCGGGTGGAGCTTTACGGCATGACGGATCAGGATTCGATGCCTGAAAACGCGCTTTTGGCTTTGCTTGAAGACACGCATGAAATCGCGAAAGAAAATTTCGCGCCTTATCTTTACCGCTACGAAGATAAAGAAGCCATCCGTCATCTGTTCCGCGTTGCCGCCGGGCTTGATTCTCTTGTGATCGGAGAAAATGAAATTTTAGGGCAGCTGCGCGACGCGTTCCGTTTGGCAACGCAATGTCAAAGCGTGAATTCTTTGGTTTACCGTTTGATGGAAAAAGCGCTGAAGGTCGGCAAGGATGTCCGCACGGTTACGAAAATTAATGAGGGCGCGGTGAGTATCCCTTCGGTGGCGGTGGAGCTCGCTCAGAAAATTTTCGGTAAACTTGCCGGTGAAAAAGTCATGGTGCTTGGAACCGGAGAAATGAGCGCGCTCGCGCTTTCCAATTTAAAGAACGCGGGCGGCGAGGCTTTTTATATTGTGAGCCGCAACCAGGAACGCGGAGAAAAACTCGCGGAAGAATTCGGTACCCGGTGGATCGCGCTCGAAGGCTGGGAAGCTTACCTTGAGTCCGTGGATATCTTGATCACATCCACCTCAGCGCCCCATCCGATTGTCCGCTTTGATCAGGTGAAGCGGGTGATGGAAGCCCGCCGTAACCGGCCGCTGTTTGTGATTGATATCGCGGTGCCCCGCGATGTGGAACCGCATGTGAACTCGATTGATGATGTTTATCTTTATAATATTGATGACCTTAAAGGTGTTTCCGCCGCGAATCTCCGCTTGCGGCGCGGAGAAATAAAAATCGCTGAAGAGATGGTGGAAAAGGCCGTGCTTGATTTTCAAGCCTGGCTCGAGCAATTAAAGGCACGTCCGGTTGTGGAGCGGTTCGAAAAATTTGTGGATCAGATTTTGACCGCCGAGCTCGACCGCTTTATGGAAGAGACCGCGGAAACCGAAGAAAAGAAAAAGGAACTCCGCCAGCGCATCCGCGCCAAACTGCTTTATCATCCTCTTGAGAAAATTAAAGAATCCTCCCAAAACGGCGGGGTGAACCGCTACGTGGAAGCCCTGCACTCTTTGTTCGGCCTCGATAAGAAAACGGATAAATGAAGCAGCGTATCCGGATAGGAACCCGCGGCAGTCAGCTTGCTTTGTATCAGGCGGAGCTTGTTAAAACGAAAATCGAAACAGATTTTCCTTTTGTGCAGGTTGAAATTTTAAAAATAAAAACAGGCGGCGACATGATCCGCCGCAGCGGAACGGACCCCCTCGAAACCAAACGCATTTACACCAAAGAAATCGAAGAAGCCCTTTTGAACAGTGAAGTTGATATCGCCGTCCATAGCGCGAAGGACATGGCCGTCATTCTTCCGGAAGGTCTGAAGCTCGGCGCGGCGCTTGAACGCGAAGATCCGCGCGACTGTTTAATTTCGAAAGAGCATAAAAAGCTCGCTGAGTTTGGAATCGGCGCGCGCGTCGGCACAAGTTCGCTTCGCCGGAAAATGCAGCTGCTCCGCCTGCACGATGAAATTATCGTCGAAGAAATTCATGGGAATGTGGATACGCGGCTTAAGAAACTGCAGGAAGGCGAGCTCGACGCTTTGGTGCTCGCTCTTGCCGGGATCAAGCGGCTCGGGCTTACGAATTATGTGACCGAAATATTTGAGCCTGAAAAATTTTATCCCGCGCCGGGGCAGGGCGTGATTGTCATTGAATGCCGGCAGCAAGACCCCGCGATAGATGAGATTTTAGAGCCGCTTAATCATTTGCCGACCGTCAGGCAGCTGGAGTGTGAACGGGCGTTTTTAAGAAAGCTTGAGGGCGGCTGTCATCTTCCGTGCGGAATCACAACCCATATTGAAAAAGATCTGATTAAGGCCGCGGGAGCTTTGTTTGATATTGAAGGACATGAATTTGCCGAAGCCTCCGCTTCCGGCGATCTCGCGCACGCGGCAAAAATAGGGCTGGAGCTTGCCGAAAAAATTCTATCCGGCGGCGGTCAAAAAATATTAGAAAATATCCGCCTGCATCACCGGAAATAAATCTTCTTAATTATGCCTTCCAAAAAAAAGAAAAAAATCGGAACGGTCTATCTTGTCGGCGCGGGGCCCGGGGATCCGGGTCTTTTAACGCTTCGGGGTGCCAAGCTTCTCGGAGAAGCGGACGCGGTCGTTTATGATGGGCTCGTGAGCCCCTCCATCCTCAGCTTTTCTGCCAGGGCTGAAAAAATCTACGCGGGAAAATACCGGGCGCAGCCTTCCAAACATTATGTGGACCAAAAAAAAATCAATCAGCTTCTTGTTTCGCTGGCAAAAAAAGGGAAGAAAGTTATCCGTCTAAAGGGCGGGGATCCTTTTATCTTTGGACGCGGCGGAGAAGAAGCGCTTTATTTAAAACGGAACGGTATTCCTTTTGAGATTGTTCCCGGCGTGAGCGCGGGGTACGGCGTTCCGGCGTACGCGGGAATTCCGGTCACTGACCGTGATCACGCGTCTTTAGTGACCTTTGTGACCGCGCATGAAAATCTTTCAAAATCAAAAAGCAGTATTGATTGGTCCGTGCTCGCGAAACTTTCCGGGACGCTTGTGGTTTTTATGGGTGTCCAGAATCTTGGGCCGGTGGCCGCGAATTTAATTCAATGCGGTAAACCCAAACGAACACTTGTGTCGGTCATTGAGTGGGGAACTACCGCCCGGCAAAAAACCGTTTCCGGAACTTTAGAGGATATTGCTGAAAAGGTTTTGAAAGCGGGGCTGCATTCTCCGGCTTTAACGGTTGTGGGGGAAGTGAACGCGTTTCGAAAATCTCTCGGCTGGTTTGAAAAGAAACCTTTATTCGGAAAAACAATTCTCCTCACCCGCGCGAGCGCTCAAGCGCGTTCTTTAAAAGAACTTATCGAAGAAAACGGCGCGGACGCGCTCGAATTTTCCGCGATTGAAATTTTGCCGCCCTCCGATTTCGCTCCGCTGGATAAAGCGCTGCTTCAAATGCGCGATTATGACTGGATTCTTTTTACGAGCGTTAACGGCGCGCAGTCGGTGTTTAACCGGATCGCGTTTCTTAAAAAGGACGCGAGAATTTTTTCCCGGACCCGTGTCGCGGCGATCGGGGAGACCACCCGGCTATTTCTTGAACAAAAAGGGATTTGCCCGGATCTTATGCCGGAACGCTATACCTCCGAAGCCTTGGCGGCGGCTTTAAAAAAATCCTGTCTCATTCAGGGAAAACGGTTTCTCCTTCCGAGGACGGACATTGCCCCCGCGTTTTTAAGAGATTTTTTGAAAAAAGAAGGGGGGCTGGTGACTGAGGTGACAGCTTACAGGACGGTTTCGGGGCCTAAAAATAATCAAAAAAAACAGGTTGAGGACGCCCTTAAAAGGGGTAAAATTGACTACATTACTTTCACGAGCGCTTCCACGGTGAAACATTTCTTTGAAGCGTTTGGCAAAGCAGCTCTCCGCCGGATCAAAAGCCGGCTTGTTTCAATCGGACCCGTGACAAGTGATGCGATCAGGAGTTACGGATATCGGCCGTACCGGGAGGCCAAAGAACACACGATTCCCGGAATCATCGAGGTATTAAAAAATGACTGACCCAGTGTCTCCATTTGGACAATTTCCTTTTTACCGGCCGCGGCGCGCGAGACAAAACGAAGCGGTGCGCCGTCTCTTCCGTGAAACCCGCTTATCGCTTGATCAGCTGATCATGCCTTATTTTGTAACAGAAGGTTCCAAGGTCCGGCAGGAAATCGAATCGATGCCCGGTCAGTTCCGTTTTTCAGTGGATGAACTTTTAAATGAACTCGATGAACTTGTTGAGGCCGGAATTTCTTCCATTCTTCTTTTTGGCGTGCCTTCTCATAAAGACGCGAAAGCTTCCGGGCTTGTTTCGAAAAATGGAGTTGTGCAAAACGCGGTCCGCCAAATTAAAAAGAGATTTCCTTCTCTTCTTGTCATAACCGACCTATGCCTTTGCGCGTACACGGATCATGGGCATTGCGGGCTGCTGAATGCCCGGGGTGTTATAGAAAATGATTCAACGCTGAAAATTTTGGCGGATGCCGCGTGCGCGCAGGCGGAAGCGGGATCTGACATGATCGCGCCGAGTGATATGATGGATGGGCGCGTGCGGGCCATCCGCG
>CAZEFF010000031.1:0-23147 GCA_964511315.1 uncultured bacterium
CGTGAAAAAATCAAACACGCGTAAAGAAGATATGCTCATGCATCCTGATGAGCTGAACCGTGTGTGGATTCTCCGCAAGGTTCTGAATGAGCTGAACCCCGCGGAAGCAATGGAGCTTTTGGTCGACCGTTTGTCGAAGACCAAATCCAATGCTGAGTTTTTGATGGGTCTGAACAAGCTGGATAAATAATAGAAGCAATGACAGCAAAATTTAAAATCTAAAAACGGAGAGAAGTAAAATGAAAAAAGAAACTCACCCCAAATATGACGTTACAGTAATCCGCTGCGCTTGCGGCAACGCGATTGAAACACGCAGCACAAAAGTCGGCACAATCCAAGTCGACGTTTGCTCCAACTGCCATCCCTTTTTCACGGGTCAGCAGAAGTTTATGGATACCGCCGGACGCATTGATAAGTTCACCAAAAAGTTCGGTGATAAAACGGTCGGTGCCAAGGTCCAGGTTAAAACGAACAAAGAGCCTGTGAAAATTGTCGTCCATAAATCAACGGCGAAGACGCTCAAAGATTTGCGCGCCAAAGAAAAAGCCAAAGAGAAGGCAAATCCTAAAGCTCCTAAAAAATGAAGCTTTTAAGCCGCCTCGAACAATTAGAAGAGCGGTCGCACATGATTCAAACGGAACTTTCGAATCCGGAAACGGCGAAAGATTCCGGAAAATATCAGAAGCTCGCTAAAGAATATTCTGATCTTCAGCCGCTTGTAATGCTTTTTCAGGAGTACAAGCGTAACGCGAAAGAACTGGAAGACGCCAAGCGCATGACCGGAGAACAATCCGATCCTTCCATGCGCGCGCTTTATGAAGATGAAGTGAAAGCGCTTGAAGAACGCAGCGGCCTTTTGATTCAGCAGATCGAAGAAGAAATTCTAAAGGAAATGAGTCCTGAGGCGAGCCGTAACAGCCTTGTCGAAATCCGCGCGGGCACAGGCGGTGATGAGGCCGCTCTTTTCGTGGCCGATCTTTTCCGGATGTACTCGCGGTTTGCCGCGAATCACAATTTGCGGGTCGAAGTGCTGGATTCCAGCCCGACCGGTAAAGGCGGATTTAAAGAAGTTATTTTCGGCGTTAGCGGAAAGGGTTCGTACGCGCTCTTCAAATTTGAAAGCGGCATTCACCGCGTTCAGCGCGTCCCAGCAACTGAAGCAAATGGCCGAGTACATACTTCGGCAGTGACGGTTGCGGTTCTCGCGGAAGTTGAAGAGACCGAAGTGCAGATTAACCCCGCGGATCTCAAGATTGACGTTTACCGTGCCTCGGGTGCCGGCGGACAGCATGTGAATAAGACAGAATCGGCCGTGCGTATTACACATATGCCGACCGGTCTTGTGGTGCAGTGCCAGGACGAACGCTCGCAGCATAAGAATAAAGAAAAGGCCATGCGTGTTTTGAGGGCCCGGCTTTATGACGCGATACAGGCCAAGCAGCATCAGGAGCAGGCAAAAGCACGGAAGGAGCAGGTTGGTTCGGGTGACAGGTCGGGCAAAATCCGCACCTATAACTTTCCAGATCAACGGGTTACGGACCATCGAATCGGTTTGACTTTGCATGCCCTGTCTGATATTTTAGACGGCTCTTTAGACGGGTTGGTGCGCGCCCTGGAACAGGACGAAAGAGAGCGGAAATTGACGGATGCGGTCTAACTCTCTTGTAGAGGGAAAAAGGTCCATCCAAGAACTTCTCGCCTGGGGGACTCAAGCGCTGAAACCGCTTGGCAAAGCGGAGGCTCGGGTCACCGCCGAAAGATTATTAGAAGAGTTAACCGGGTTTGACCGATTTCATTTATATCTAAATTCCGGGCGTTCTTTATCAGACGCCGTAATTAAACAGTTCTTAAGCTGGATAAGCCAAAGAAAAAAAAGAGTTCCGGTCGCGTATTTAACCGGAAAAGCCTATTTTTGGCGTGAAGTTTTAAGCGTGAGTCCCGGATGTTTGATTCCGCGGCCCGAAACCGAAACACTCATTGAAAAGTTTGTTGAACGAAGCGGATTAAAGCCTCAGGATAAATTTAATTTTATCGATATAGGCTCCGGATCCGGAGCGATCGGGATCGCGCTGTTACGGCATTATCCGAAAGCGCACGGTGATTTCGCGGATATTTCGCCGCGGGCGCTGGTGCAGACCCGTAAAAATTTAAAAAAATACGGACTGCTCAGGCGGTCCAAAATTGTTCTTTCAGATCTATTTTCTGCGTTTAAGCAAAAAAAATGGTGCGCTGTTATATCGAATCCGCCGTATTTATCGAAAGCGGATTTAAGAAAAGCTCAGCCCGAGATTCTTAAAGAGCCCAGGCAGGCGCTAGACGGCGGGCTAAGCGGAATGAATTTTTACCGGCAAATTATTGCTGAAGCCCCAGCGCGGATTGAAAAAGACGGCTGGCTGGTTTTGGAAGCAGGTAAAGGCCAGGCCGAAAAAATTAAGAAATTGATTCAAAAGACAAAAGCATTCAATTCGATCGAAATTTTTAAAGACCTTAACCGGATTCAAAGGGCTGTCATGGCCCAAAAAAATTAGGCAGTATGGATAAAATTGTTATTACAGGCGGCCTGAAATTAAAAGGCGAAATTGATGTTTCGGGCGCTAAAAATTCCGCGCTTCCGATTATGGCCGCGGCGCTTCTGACAGATGAAGAATCGATCATTGAAAACATACCCGATTTAAGAGACATTCAGACAATGCTGAAGCTCCTCCGTTCTTTGGGAGCGAAAGCCGTTTTTGACCGCGGTAAAGTGATTATTAAGCCCGGCAAACATTTGAATCCAGTAGCGCCTTACAAGTTAGTGAGCACGATGCGCGCGTCGGTTTGCGTGCTGGGGCCGCTTGTGGCGCGTGAAGGTAAGGCGCAAGTTTCTGTGCCTGGGGGATGCGTGATTGGGCCTCGTCCGATCGACCTTCATATTAAAGGGCTTGAAGCGCTTGGCACTAAAATGGAAATTCAGCATGGTTATGTGCATGCTCAGGTGAAAAAGCGTTTGCGCGGCGCGGAAATTTATCTTGGCGGGGGATTTGGTTCTTCCGTGTTAGCGACAGGCAATGTGATGATGGCCGCGTCACTCGCGCAGGGTAAAACCATTATTGAAAGCGCCGCGTGTGAACCGGAAGTGGTTGATCTCGCGAATTTTCTTAAGAAAATGGGCGCGAAGATCAGCGGAGAAGGATCTCCCCGGATTGAAATTGAAGGTGTCCGCAAACTTCACGGTGTGAAATATTCTGTGATTTGCGACCGTATTGAAGCCGGAACATTTATGATGGCCGCCGCGATGACCGGCGGAGATTTGCTGATGCGGAAAGTGGAACCCGCTTTTCAAAACGCTCTTATTGATAAATTGAAACAGGCCGGCGCGAGAATTGAAAAAACAAAAAACACGATCCGCGTGCGCCGGACAGGAAAATTGAAAGCAGTGGATGTGACCACGCTTCCTTACCCCGGATTCCCGACAGATATGCAGGCGCAGATGATGGCGCTAATGGCGGTGACACCGGGAATCAGCGTGATTACGGAAAAAATTTATCCGGACCGTTTTATGCATGTTGCCGAGCTTAACCGTATGGGCGCACGGATTTTTTTAGAAGGCGCCAGCGCGATTGTGCACGGCGTCAAACAGCTTAGCGGCGCGCCGGTGATGGCGTCCGATCTTCGCGCAAGCGCGGCCCTTGTGATTGCCGGGCTTGTGGCGGAAGGAAAAACAGAGGTTCACCGCGTGTATCATTTGGACCGCGGGTATGAAAATATTGAAAAGAAACTTTGCTCGGTCGGTGCGTCGATCGTCCGGGAAAAAGAATAAAAGTAATTAAAAAGTAAAAGGTTAAAAGGAAAAAGTTTTGAAGCTGCGTAGCAGCTTTTTATTAATGGTTACCGCGAAGCGATGCCGTTATTTTTACTTTTTAGTTTTACCTTTTTACTTATTTTTTTAAAGAGGAGGTTCCCTTGGCAGTTAAAATTCGTTTAAAAAAATTCGGAGCGAAAAACCGCACGCAATGGCGTGTTGTCGTCTCTGACGCTAAAATGCCGCGTGACGGGCGTTTCATCGAAGAGATTGGTTCTTACGATCCGCTTCCAAAGCAAGAGCGTTTGCTTGTAAAGCAAGACCGGCTCGCGTATTGGCTGAAGCAGGGCGCGCAGCTTAGCGACGCGCTTAAAAGTCTTCTCAAGCAATCCGCCCGGAAGACAAGAAAAGCGGCGAAATAAATCATCCGTGAATCCTTAAAGGAGGTATGATGACGAAGAGAAAATCATCTCCTTTTGAAATTCACGTGGTGACGATTTTTCCCGAGTTTTTTAAGGGTCCGCTGAATGAGTCGCTGATTAAAAAGGCGCGTGAAAAAGAACTCATCAGCATTGAGATTCATAATCTGCGTGATTATACGCATGACCGGCACAAATCTGTGGATGACCGTCCTTTCGGGGGCGGGCCAGGGATGGTCTTGAAGCCGGGACCGATCTTTGATTGTGTTGAAGCGATTCAAAAAAAAGCAAAAGCGTGGGTCGTTATTTTAGATCCGAAAGGCGAGCGGCTGACTCAAAAAACAGCCGCGAAACTTGCCGAAAAAAAACGCGTTGTTTTGATCGCGGGGCATTACGAGGGCGTTGATCACCGTGTGCAGGAAGCTTTGGTGGATCAATCCATTTCTGTGGGCGATTTTATTACCATGGGAGGAGAAGCGCCGGCCCTTTGCGTGATTGAATCAGTGACGCGGTTATTGCCGGGAGTCATTGGAAATCAAGAGTCACTGAAGGAAGAAAGTTTTGAAGCGGACGAGCTTGAGTATCCTCAATATACCCGTCCGCAGGAATACCGAGGCATGAAAGTCCCCGACGTTTTAATTTCGGGAAATCATAAAGAAGTTGAAAAGTGGAGGCGAGAGGTTGCCCGCCGTTTGACTCATGAAAGGCGACCCGATCTGAATGTCAGAAGGAGAAAGATATGAAAGCGATTGAAGCAATTGAGTTAATTGAAAAAGATGTAAAGAAGCAAGCGGTTCCTGCTTTCCGTGTGGGTGATACTTTAAAAGTCCACTTGAAAGTAAAGGAAGGCGACAAAACCCGTACACAGATTTTTGAGGGCACCTGCATTCGCCGCCGGGGTATCGGCGCGGGCGCGAGTTTCACCGTGGTGAAAGAAACGCACGGAGATATTGTGGAAAAAGTGTTTCCTCTTTATTCCCCGACCCTTGAGAAAATCCAAGTGACCGGAAAGATTAAAGTCCGCCGCGCGAAACTTTACCATCTTCGCAAGAAAAAATAAGCCAACCTTTTAAAGGGCGCGCTCACGCGGAGCGCATCATGACTCAAAGTACATTTCAACAATTAATGGGCTTTGATCAAGAACAAGCCCTTAGCGTTTCAGGCCTCGTGGCCGGCGTCGATGAAGCCGGCCGAGGTCCGCTCGCGGGCCCGGTGGTGGCAGCCGCCGTGATTTTTATCCGCCCCTCCGAAAAACTGCTCCATCTAAATGATTCCAAACAAGTAACTTCCTCTCGCCGCGAAGAACTCTTTTATGAAATCTTAAAAACCGCACTGATCGGAATCGGCGTTTCCGATTATGAAGAAATTGACCGTATCAATATTTATCAGGCCACGCGGGTAGCGATGCGCAAAGCCGTTTTAGCTTTAACCCGGACTCCCGATTTGGTTTTGATTGACGGTAATATGAAAATTGATTGGCCCCTTTCACAGCGTTGCGTGATTAAGGGCGATACGCTGTCCGCATCAATTGCCGCGGCTTCTATTCTCGCGAAAGTTTACCGGGACGCTTGGATGCATCATTTAGACTCGCTTTATCCCGAGTATGGATTTGCGGGTCATAAAGGTTATCCCACGCCAGACCATTTAAACGTTTTATCCAAAATCGGACCGAGTCCGGTTCACCGCAAGTCATTCGGGCCTGTCCGCAAATCTCTCGAGGCAATTTTCCCGTGAAGTTTTCTCCACGCAAAGAAGCTTTTCATCTGTCGCTCGGGGAACGCGGTGAAATGATCGCTTGGGATTTTCTGATTAAGCAGGGATTCCGAATCCTCGAAAAAAACTTCAAATGTGCAATCGGAGAAATTGACGTTGTCGCCGAAAGGGGAAAAAAGATCGTTTTTGTCGAAGTGAAGACCCGCACGGATCATGCTTTTGGACGGCCCGAAGAGGCCGTTCACGCGGCTAAGCAAAAAAAACTGATTCGGCTTGCTGAATGGTACCTCAAAGCGGCCAAGAAAGAGGGTGCTCCCGTTTCGTTTGCGGTGGTCGCGGTGACAGCGGGTGCCGGTGCAAAGCCCGAGATCCAGCTTTTTGAGGATGCGTTTGAAGTCTCATAATTTTCTTTGCGAAACGGCGCAATATCTGTATATTAAAGAACTTCCAACAAGAGGCCGACAATAATTTTTATGCGACGTTTTAAGTTACAGCTCCTAGCGATACTTGGCATTGGTTTCATGCTCTCGCAAAACGCGGTTTTTGCCGGCGAGTATGACCGCTACACCACCCTTTTAAGAAACTCTACCGAGCCCTCTAAAACCGGAACTTTCCTTAAGCACGCCTTGGTTTACCCTTTTGAGCTTGTCCGCTGGCCCGTCGACAAAATGATGGTGATGACGGATAAATATGCCTTAGATACCAAAACTTTGTGGATATATGACAAGCTGGTTGAGCGAGGAATTACCCCGCACTACCAGAACATGTCTCTTCTGAACAGTTTATACGGAATGGAAGTTGATTTTGTCAGCCTCCTTAATCAGCGCGATGTCGTACCTAATCTTGTTGCTAAAAGCTGGATTGATTACGCTTCCAATATTTATTTTGGAACAGGCGCTCAGGTGGGGCTGCAAAGAATTGCTGACCTGCCCGTTTATACTTATGAAACCTTCAAATATGAAAATCGGCCGGGAGAAAGTTTTTACGGCATTGGCCCGCATTCAAGCGCGGGGGATGGTACCGCGTTTAAAATGGAACAGACCAGCCTCGAAACTCTTTGGGGATACAATCCGCAGCCGACGATTAAAAGCGAATTTGTTTTTGGATATGACAATGTGAATATCACGAACGGCCGCAATCATGGCAAAGCGGTAATTGACGATTATTTTAGAAATCGCGGAATTGTCAATATTCCCGGGCTTTCCGGTGATGAGCTTATCAATTTGGGTTTACGCTTCGATCACGATACCCGCAATCATAAAGACGACTCCACCTCCGGCGGCCGGCAAAAGGTCGGTTTTGGCTACCACGAAGGTTTGCAGAGTTCAGATGCGCGATACTTCAAATACAATGCCGAAGCCAGCCAGTATCTTTCCTTAGGATCTGAGCGCCGTGTTTTGGCGCTGCACGGTTACGGCGAACACAATGCCAACTTACCGGATCATAATGTTCCTTTTCACCAAATGGCCCGCCTCGGCGGATTTGGCGATCAGCCCGCGCTGTCGCATACCTTGCGCGGTTATGACGACAACCGCTTCTTTGATCGAAGCGCTCTCTTATTTAATTTAGAATACCGCTATAGAATTTGGGAATACCGTGAAATGAAAGCCGACACGGTAATCTTTTTGGATGAGGGCCAAGTGTTCAGCCGTTTGTCTAAGTTCCAAATTCAGAATTTCCGCGAATCCTACGGCATCGGCCTTCGGTTCAGCGCAGCGCATCACATCTTATTTTCATTCGAAGTGGCTCACGGAGACGAGGGGACTAACTTTTATGTGCGAAGCAATGCGCCGTTCTAAGCTTCTTATTCTAGGGCTGACCGTTTCTTTAGCGGCGGGAGCTTGCCCGCTGTTTGCCGAAGAAGCCGCGCAGATTAAGAAAAACGAAACCGGGTTTTACCGGGACTCGTTTGATCAGAATGTCTATTATGAAGCGACTAATTTTCTTCATCTGGAGCGGCTTGGGCGCGCTATGACCCGCCGTAAAGTTTCCTCGCGCAATATTAATATTTTTGATGAAGTTCCGGATTCCGCCCTTTTTGAAAATAGACATGCGCGCAGCAAAATGAGCGCGGAAGCTTTGGCGAAGGGCTATTCCGAGAACGCGGGCCCCGATGTTTCGGGAACTCTCTCAATTGTTGACGGAAAAGTGATCGATACGCTTCCCATGCTGATTGTCAAAGACGCCTCGGGCAATCAATATGAGCTTGTTTTTGATCCGAGCGGATTTCCCGAAATGGCAAGTTCGGCTTCGGTGATTGCGAGCCGGTTTTTTTACGCGATTGGCTACAATGTTCCTCAGATAACACTTGTTGAATTTGATCCCGCGAAGCTTGAGCCCGCGGCGGACGGCTCGATTGTGGACAGCAGCGGCTTCCGGAAAAAAATTACGCGTGACAAGCTGGACGAAATTCTTCTTTTAATTCCTCAAACCGCTGAAGGCAAACTTCGTGCGGCGGCGGTTAAAGCTATTCCTGGCGAAGACAAAGGCACCTTTGAACTTGACCGTGACAGCCGTGAAATCCGCGCGCTGCGTGTTTTTGCGTCCTGGCTTAATCAATATGATGTGAGACAGGGGATTACCCGCGCGGTGGTAACGAATCAGGACGGCAAACAGGCGGTTAAATATTATCTCGCGCAGTTCGAAACCGCTTTAGGGTCTAATGGCGACACCGCGAAACTGCCGATGGCAGGGCACGAATATCTTGTCGATTACGGTGAAACCGCGAAGGCTTTTTTAAGTTTAGGTCTTTGGGAAAAACCCTGGCAAAAACGCTGGCGTGCCGCGGGTGAAGAATTAAAACAGTCTCCGGCAATCGGTTATTTTGATAATCAATATTTTTACCCCGCGAATTTTAAGCCGCAGCTTCCTTATTTCGCCTTCAAGGATCTTTCCCGGGCCGATGCCTTTTGGGCCGCAAAAATTATTATGAGCTTTTCGAACGCTGATATTGAAGCCATGGTAAAAGCGGGCGGTCTCTCAAGCGCTGAAGATGCTGCTTTTATCAGCAAAACTCTGGCTGAGCGGCGTGACATGATCGGCCGCTACTGGTTTGATCAGGCAAGCGCGCTGGATGATTTTTCATACAATCAAAACCAGCTTTCCTTCAAAGATTTAGCCGCGGAATACGGTCTTCAGCCTAAAGACGGAACGGTTTATAAAGCCGAATTTTATTCCGTTAACGGCAAGAAGAAACATAAAACTCAGTCGGTTGAGTCGCCGTCAGCTTCGATTACGATTCCTTCCGGCGCGGACGAAGTCCTTATCCGTACGGTCCGACCTGGTTCTTCTAAGCCCGCGGCGGCTGTGGTTATTTCTCTAAATGGCGGCGCGATTGCCGGCATTCAGCACCAAGATTAAATCCGCATTTCTAGTTTCATCCTTTAGTCTCTTCCTGTAAAATCAATCATGCTGAATCCCGTAAGATCTCTAACCAAAGGTTATTTGTCTCATAATTTTTTTCTGTCTTGCCAATCTTGGAATGCTAAACGGTTTAATGGTTTTGGAGATCTAACGGGATGAAACTTCTTCTTTTTGATATCGACGGAACTCTTCTTATGACCGGCGGAGCGGGCAGGATCGCGATTGAACGGGTCTTCGACGAGTATTTTAAAGTTCAAAATGCCTGGGGTAATTTAATCCCTGACGGAAAAACCGACCCGCTTATTCTCGATGAAATTTCAGCCAGGGTGTTGAACCGCGCATTGACTCCGCAGGAGCATGATCAAATTTGCGGACGCTATCATTACCATTTCCGCGCGGAACTTCAGAAGGTTTCGAATTTCCGGGTTCTGCCCGGCGCTTGGGAGCTCGTTAGCCACTTATCAAAACGGGAAGATTTAGTGATGGGCGTGGCAACGGGAAACTATGAAGAAGCCGCGTGGCTTAAACTTGAGAAGGGGAACCTTAAACATTTTTTTGAGTTTGGAGGTTTTGGTTCAGACGCGAGTGACCGTACAGCGCTTACCGCCCGTGCTATTGAAAGAGCCGAAAAAAAATATAAACGGATATTTGATCCGGACAAAACGTTTGTGATTGGCGATACCATTTTTGATGTCCGTGCCGGAAAAAATCTTGGCGTAAAAACAGTCGCTGTTGCGACCGGTCATACTTCTAAAGACATACTCTCAGAGCTTCGTCCCGACTGGCTTCTCGATAATCTTCAGGACCTGAATTTGTTCTTAGACCTTCTCGAATCCGCCGCTCCGTCCAAGGCTTAGCATGTCTTCAGCGTCCCTTCCGAATAAATCCGATTTGCTGTCTCGGATCGGCGAAACACCGCTTCTCAAACTTCAAACAATTATTCCAAATAGCATTTCACCCAAAGTCGAATTTCACGCGAAAGCGGAATGGTTTAATCCCGGCGGTTCGGTTAAGGACCGCGCGGCTTATCGTATGATTCAAGACGCGCTTAGCAGCGGACGCTTTCGAAAAGGCCAGACCCTTCTTGATTCCACGTCAGGGAATACAGGCATCGCCTACGCGCTGATCGGCGCGGCAATGGGATTTCCCGTTGAGATTGTGATGCCGACGAACGTGAGTTTTGAGCGGAAGAAAATTCTTCAGGCTTACGGCGCTTCGATTATTTATTCAGATCCTTTGCTCGGTTCTGACGGCGCGCGCGAAAAGGCTAAACAAATGGCTGAATCAAATAAAGAGAAGTATTTTTTTCCTGACCAATACAGCAATCCTTCTAATTGGAAAGCGCATTACGACACAACGGGGCCTGAAATTTGGCGCCAAACTCAAGGCCGGGTGACGCATTTTGTGGCGGCGCTTGGAACCAGCGGAACAGTCATGGGCGCGGGACGATATCTCAGAGAAAAAAATCCGAATATTCGGATCGTCGCGCTTCAGCCCGAACCTTTTCACGGTATTGAAGGCTGGAAAAACATGAAAGCGTCAACGCCGGTAGGGATTTATGATCCAAGCATTCATCATGAGCTGATCACCGTTTCAACCGAGGCGGCTTATGCTTGGACGCGCGAGCTCGCGCTGAAGGAAGGGATGCTTGTCGGCCCTTCTGCCGGAGGAGCCCTTCACGGAGCGCTTCAAGCTGCCAAAGATTTAAAAGAAGCCTGTGTTGTGGTCATGTTTCCGGACGGCGGCGATAAATATTTAAGCGCGGGAATTTGGGATAAAGAGAGCCTTCAAATCCCTGAAGAATTTATCCAGCAAATGACCAAGCAAGCGGAAGCTGAGTATCCAAACGAGTGCTGCGGCATGATTTTTTCTTCGCAGCTGGAACCGAACAAATTGACCCGTTTGCGCGCGTGCCGGAATGTGCAGAATGAATACCACGCGAAAGACCCCGGCAATTTTCCGCGCACAGGCAGAACCGCTTTTTTTATTGATCCTTTCGAACTGCTCGCGATTCAAAAAGATATCCGGAAGTCCGGAGAAATGATCCGTGTGATTTATCACTCGCATATTGACGCCGGCGCGTACTTTTCAGACGAAGATCTGCGTATTGCCGCGCCCGAAGGGGAACCCGCTTACCCCGGCGTGGATTACTATGTGCTGTCGGTTAAAGCCGGTAAAATGCAGGAAGCCCGCCTTCACTCTTGGGACCTCTCAAAACAAGGCTTTACAGGCGCTTAGCCTAATTTATTCCCCTGGGAATAAATTCACCCCCCTGGGGGTGAATTGGTCCCCCTGGGGACCAATTGGGGCCATTCCTCCTCTACAGACCTCTTCTTTGTCTTTTTTAGAATCGTGTGCTACCTTTTGAGTAATAGCAAACCCGTCCGCCGCAATGCACGGCGGATCCGTCCGAAACTGGCGGAAAGTAATTCGGGGACGCAAAGCCACAGCTCCGTGGACTGACTAAACGGAGGGCTGGGTTGCCGGGAAGATAAAGGAGTCTTTTCTCGTGAAAAAAGGAACCAAGCGATTATTATGCGTGCTGATGCTTTGCAGTTCACCGCTTGTATCTGCCGCACCCATTTCCACTTTGCAGGGAACAATTCCGCGCCCCAAGCTTCGCGTCACGGTTATTTCTCCTGAAATCATTCCCGCTGTGATCAAACCGAAAATCCGAAAAGTCCGTTTGGAGCGCGGCACAGCTTCGTGGTACAGCGAAACTGATCCGTACATTAATATTCACACCGCGAACGGCGAAGTTTTTGATGATTCAAAGCTGACTTGCGCGTCCTGGGATCATGCCTTTGGAACACGGCTCGAAGTGACTAACCTTAAAAATGGAAAATCGGTTGTGTGCCGGGTCAACGACCGGGGACCGAATAAAAGATTGAAGCGGCTCGTGGATCTTTCAAAAGCCGCGTTCCGCGAAATCGCGCCGCTTAAAAGCGGGCTCATCAAAGTTTCAGTCAAAAAACTCAGCGCTTAAATTCAGCCTACCCACTGCCGGTCAAGATTCCGGTACTGAATCGCCTCAGCGAGATGAATGGCCCCAATATTCTCTTTCTGCGCGAGGTCGGCGATTGTTCTCGCGATTTTTAAAATTTTATAATAGGCGCGGGCCGAAAGCCTAAGTTCGCGCATGGCCATTTCAAGCAATTTTCTTCCTTCGCTGTCAGGCTTCGCGTATTGCCGAAGATCCTTTGCGCGCATATTCGCGTTAAGTCTCGCGGGCGAGTCATGGTAACGCGCGCTTTGAATTTTTCGGCAGCGTAAAATTCTTTCGCGGATTACCGCTGAAGACTCGGCCGGCTCATCCTCAGATAATATCTCGAGCGGAATTCTTGGAACTTCCACGTGCAAATCAATACGGTCGAGAATAGGCCCTGAAATTTTAGCCTGATACTTTTGAATTTGTCCCATCGAACAGCGGCAAGTCCGCTTGGGGTCGGTCAGAAATCCGCACGGACAAGGATTCATGGCCGCCAGAAGCATCATTCTCGCGGGGTACGAAACCCTCATTTTTGCCCTGCAAATCGAGACCTCACCCTCTTCCAAGGGAGCGCGCAGAGCCTCAAGGGCGTCGCGGCGAAACTCGGGGAATTCGTCTAAAAATAAAACGCCGCAATGCGCGAGAGAAATTTCTCCCGGGCTTGGCCAGCTGCCCCCGCCCGCTAGGGCAGCGACTGAAATAGAATGGTGAGGCGCGCGGAACGGCCGCCGGCGTATAAATGTTTCACCTGAGCTTAATCCTGACACGCTGTAAATTTTGGTGAGCTCCACAGCTTCGTGATGTTCAAGCGGCGGTAAAAGGGTCGGTACTCTTCGCGCGATCATTGTTTTGCCCGAACCGGGAGGACCGATTAAAAGGAGGTTGTGACCTCCGGCCACGGCAATTTCTGCCGCTCTTTTGGCAAGCGCCTGTCCTTTGATTTCAGAAAAATCGACATTAAAATCCTGTTCAATCAGATGATTCGCTTGTGCGCGGTTCGAGAGCGGGGCAATATCCCTTTCTCCCATTAAAAATTCCACGGTTTCCTTCAAGTTTGAAACCGGAAAAATTTGAATATTGGGTTCGAGCGCGGCTTCTTCGGCATTTTCCCGCGGCACAATAAGTTTGCGCTCTTTTAAGCCGGAGGCGGCTACAGACATGCCTTTTACGGGCCGGACAGAACCGTCGAGGGCCAGCTCGCCGAAAAAGGAGAACCCGTTCAGCTTTTCTTGGGAAATGGTTTCATTGGCAGCCAAAATTCCAATGGCCATCGCCAAATCAAACGAGGCCCCTTCCTTTTTGATGTCCGCGGGTGCGAGGTTCACGGTGATTCTCCCGGAAGGAAACTGGAACCCGCTGTTTTTGACGGCCGAGCGGATACGCTCCTTGGATTCCTTGACGCTGGCGTCGGGTAACCCCACGACGTTCAGCTGGGGCAGGCCATTTGACACATCTGCCTCAATCATAACAGGATAGGAATGAATCCCCAGACAAAAAGCACTCTCTGTTTTAGCAATCAATGCGGAAAAACCTCCTTATTTCTAGTGCCGCTAGCTCCTAAAATCAGCGTGACGCGGCGCTTGCTTTTTTCTACCCCATTCTTATAATGCTCGAGCTAGCCAATAACCCGAAAATATGGGATAATTTCATATAAACGATAATATTTATGAAATATAATCATATTTAACCTTACTTGTCAATCATAAATCTATGCCTTCATCGATGATTCCTGAAATTGCGCCGTTTCCTGAAAGCAGGGCCTTTTTGGCTGTTTTTTTGAGCTGGTTTCTGTCACAATTGGCCAAGGTTATTCGCGGAATTGTGACGCATAAAAAGTTCAATGTGCGCTGGGTTTTTGATACCGGCGGAATGCCGAGTTCACATTCCGCGAGCGTTGCCAGCCTATCAACTTCCGCGGGACTCTATTTCGGATTTCAATCGATGCTCTTTTTAATTGTTCTAATTTTCACGATTATTACCATGTTTGATGCCGCCGGCGTCCGCCGCAGCGTTGGAAAGCAAGCAGTGATTTTAAATAAAATGATTGATGAAGGCGGAGTCGAAGAAAAACGTTTGAAAGAACTATTAGGCCATACCCCTTTCGAGGTATTTGCCGGCGCGTTTTTAGGCGCGCTTATCACACTCATTCTTTGCAGGCCTTAATTAAAATGATGAAAAAAAATTTATCCCTAATTTTAATGCTGGTATTCGTTCTTCCCGGCAGTTTATCGGCTAAGCAAATTCCCCACGAATCTGTTCCGGCTGCCCCTGTTGTTTCATCGATCTCGATTGAACAATCCCGCGTTGAAATCAAAGAGCTCATCGCCTCAAAAAAATATCTTCAGGCCCAAAAACAGCTGGAAGAACTTCTCGCGAGTCCGGGGCTTACAAAAGAAATGTCAAAAAAAATAAATGACAACTATTTAAAACTGAACCGGAAAATTCTTTTTTCGAAATATGAAACTCCGGACAGCATCAGACACGAAGTGGCCGCCGGAGACAGCTTATACAAAATCGCGAAGAAATATAAAGTGACGCCGGGATTGATCAAGCGGGTCAACGGCCTTAAAAAAGATACCGTGTTTTTAGGATCCAAACTCAAAATTCCGCAGGGCGTTTTTACCACGCATGTGGACGTTTCAAAAAATCATCTCATCCTTTATTTTAATGGAAAACCGATCGAGGAATATCAAGTTTGCACCGGGAAGACCGATTCGCCGACGCCGATTGGAACATTTAAGATTACCGATAAACTTGAAAAGCCGACGTGGTACAAAACCGGCGCGGTGGTTGCCCCCGGAGATCCTGAAAATGGACTGGGCACCCGGTGGCTTGGTTTTGATAAAAAAGGTTATGGGATTCACGGAACGAATGAACCGGAATCGATCGGAAAGCACGCGTCCTCAGGCTGCGTGCGCATGCTGAATAAAAATGTTGAAGAGCTTTACGCGCTGGTTCCTTCCGGATCTGAAGTCACGATCGTTTCATGAAAGGGCTTATGACAAAAAAAGCGGGCAAAAAATTAAAATCAGAAAATGCGGAATCGGCGCAGCCGGAAACCGCCAAGCCTAAGATAAAACTTGGGAGCCGAAATCTTTTAGATACGAGCCTTCCCTTTGAACGGCCCGTGATTGATCTCGAAAAAAAAATCAATGAGCTCCGCACGACAAGCAGCGAAGGAATTGATTTAAGCGGCGAAATCGCGAGCGCTGAAAAAAAATTAGAAAAGGCGCTTAAAGATCTTTATGACAATCTCACGCCTTGGCAGCGGGTTCAAGTCGCACGTCATCCCTTAAGACCCTACACGCTTGATTATGTGAATTACCTCACAAAAGATTTTATGGAGTTTCATGGCGACCGCCGGTTTAGCGATGACCGCGCGATGGTATGCGGTTTCGCGAAATGGGAAGGTAAGGAGCCGGTTTGTATTGTCGGGCATCAAAAAGGCCGTGACACGAAAGAAAATCTGCTTAGGAGTTTTGGTTCGGCTCATCCTGAAGGTTACCGCAAGGCAATGCGTGTGATGCGCCTCGCTGAAAAATTCGGCGTTCCGATTATTGCTTTTGTAGATACCCCCGGGGCTTATCCGGGTATCGGCGCGGAAGAACGCGGGCAAGCGGAAGCCATTGCTTATAATTTGCGTGAAATGGTCGATCTCACCGTTCCTATCGTTGTGGTGGTCATCGGTGAAGGGGGAAGCGGCGGAGCGCTTGGAATCGGTGTAGGAGACCGCGTTTATGTGATGCAAAACGCCTATTACTCGGTGATTTCACCGGAAGGCTGCGCGGCGATTTTGTGGAAAGACACCGCCCGCTCACCTGAAGCGGCTGAAGCCCTTAAATTGACCGCCGAGGACCTTTTGAAGCTTGGAGTGATTGATGACATGATTAAAGAACCGCTCGGAGGCGCGCACCGGGATTTTGAGAAGGCGGCTGAGCAGGTAAGAGAAACAATCAACCAGGCATTGAAAGAGTTAAAAGAAATCTCCCGGAAGGAACTGCCCGAAAAACGGTATCAGAAATTTCGCCAAATGGGGATTTACGGTACCGGATCAAAAAAAGCGTGAAAAGCGCTTCTTAAGCCACATCAGCCGATCGTAGGCTTTTTTCTCCCACATAATTTCCCTCAAAGTCGGTTCAGGCACGTCCAGTAACGCAACCTCACTCACTTGCTCGGCCGCTTCAGGAAAGCGCCGAATCAGCTCATAAGTCGAAAGACCCTTCTTGTATTTCAGGTAAAAAAGGCGTTCATACGTCATCGCATGTCTCCTTCCTTGATCAGGTCAGCCAATCCGAATTATCGACTTTTCACAGTAAAGCTTAAAAAAAAGTCACCCTTGATAACACAAGATATAGTGCCGTCATGGCATAAAGAGCCCTATTGCTAGTTTATGCTAAAAATAGTTGTAAAAAATTCTTGACGATGCCCGTTTATATTTATAGATTGTCATTTACATAATGTACTTTACATATCATAAAACTCATTTGAGGATGATAGCGATTATGAGCCTGATGGTAGTAAGCTGCGGAAGCGCTTGGGGGAAGACAGATTCAAAATTGGAATCGAACCTCATGAAAGCGGAAAAGCACCTTGAGCAGGGCGAACTTTATATGGCCAAGAAATCGGTTGAGAAAGTGCTTGATGCGGATAAAGAGAATCCGCGCGGTCAGCAGCTGATGGCGCAAATCCTGGATCAAGAGATTTCACGCCGAATGGAAATCTTTAAAGACACTGCCCCTGAAGATTTCACCGCAAGTGAAAAATCGGGTGAAATCAAAACATGGCTCGAGCGGGCCAAAAGCTTTATGGCCATCCACCAATATGATCAAGCCACCCTTGCCGCTGAAAAGGTTTTCGAATATGACCCGCAGAACCTCGAGGCATCCCGCCTATTAGATGAAATTAAAAGTTACGCCATTCAGGAAGGAAAGGCCCAGTCCTTTTTAGTCCAGGAAATGGCCCATGACGAATCAAGACAGCGCGTTACGCTTTATGAAAAACAGGCACAAGAAGCCATCGCGAAAAATATGTGGGGCACCGCGCGGCTCGCGTCGGAGAAAATTCTTCTTTTGGAACCGAATAATGAAAAGGCTCTGGCCTTTGTGAAGCAGATCAACCAGCACCGCCAAAATTCACAGGAGAATCATTGAAGAGAGAAAAACTCTTTAAAATTGGGGAAGTCATGCAGGAAACAGGTCTTTCCCGCCAAACCATTCACAATTACACCCTCGCGGGCCTTATTCAGGAAGCGAGACGTACCATCTCCGGTCACCGGCTTTATGACGAAACCGTGTTTGACCGGCTTGAGCAAATTAAGATTTTGCAAACCAAAAACTATACCTTATTTCAAATTAAGAAAATTTTAGAACAGCAAAAACCTAAATCATGAACTTAATTCAAACTAATAAACTAAACCCGTAAAGGAGAGCCCCCCTATGCATGAAGATGAGATCAAAATGTGGAAGAAGTTCAAGCGGACCAAAGATCAAGGACTGCGCGAGGAAATCATCAAGAAGTATCTTTATCTTGTGAAGTATGTTGCCGGCCGTGTGGCGATTGGTCTTCCCCCAAACGTAGAATTTAATGATCTTGTAAGCTACGGAATTCTGGGGCTTTTTGATGCCATCACCAAATATGATGTTTCGCAGGGAAATAAATTCGAAACCTACGCGGTTTCGCGTATCCGCGGATCGATCATGGATGAACTCCGTAAACTGGATTGGGCGCCGCGTCTTCTCCGCAAACGGGCCCGTGAAATTGATAAAAAATGCAAAGAACTCGAAGAAAAGAACGGCCGCTTGGCAACCGATGATGAACTTGCCAAATCGCTTAAGATGACGACAGACGAACTTAACTCGATTTACAGCGATTTAAATTCCACCACATTTTTATCTCTGGATGAAGTGTGGCAGAATGATGACGGCAATAAGCCCATCTCGCGTCTTCAAACCATCGAAGATTCGCTGGTGACCAACCAATTTAATTATGTGCATCAGAACGAAGTGAAAGAATTGCTCGCGGATGCCGTGGATCAGCTCCCTGAAAAAGAGAAGCTCGTGATTGTGCTCTATTATTACGAGAATCTCACGCTCCGTGAAATCGGCGAGATTCTGGATGTTTCCGAATCCCGCGTCTGTCAGATTCACACCAAGGTTGTGACGCGTATGCGTTCTCACCTTATGAAGAAAGCAGGGGAACTTACACTCGAGGCCTAAGAATAGCAATCTTAAGCTTAAAACCGGGTTTAATTTAAGTTCCTAACTTTGCCGGCCGATATACCCATAGTCGGCAAGGAAGCTTTACGCGCTTTTTTTAAGCGTAAGACTTGCCGTGAGAGGGTATATGAATTATTCAAACGGCGGGCAAGGTTCGAGATCTCCACGCATCCGGATCGAAAAACCTACCATTAAAAATTCGGAAGAAGAAAAGCTGTGGCGCGATGTCAATAAATACGCTCAGCTGATCCCTTTTGAGCCCGAACCGAACATGGGCCGCCTTGATGAGATCAAGGAAGAAATTAGAAAGGGCACCTACCTCACACCCGAGATGATGGAAGAAACGGTGGCGCGTCTGGCCATCCGTTTTATGACGAAGGAGTAACTCCCGCCGTATCTTCAAGCTTGCAGAGCTTGATCCACCTTTGAATTTCCGGAAGCTTCATAAATTTTTTCCAAATGGCATTGTCATTGAGATGGTTTTCAAGCATTAACACAGAAATTCCCTGATCAATTCCTAAATATTCATCCGCGAACCATTGTTTATCAAGATTAAATGCATCTTTAAATCCAAAGAGTCCGTAAAGCCGGTCTTGATACTGCTCATAAAAAAAACGGATCGCGGATAAAGATTCCTGCGGAGTGAAAACAATTGAACTGATCGCGGCGTAAGGCGCGATCGTGCCGTCATGTTCTCCGCCGCCCGGTTTAGCGCCGTACGCTTTATATCCGCCGGGACCGACGGACGCGGATATTCCCCAAGAGTTTTCAGCGTATCCCTGAAAGGCGTTTCGAAATTCAAGTCCATAGTCACGATTCGCGAGCGAGGCTTGTTTTGAATTTTCAAAATAATTTTCTCCCTGATCGTTCAGATGACGGAAATCGATATAGGCATGTGAAAATTGATAAGTGAATAAACTCCCGGAAGAAGAATAAATCACGCGGTGTCCGTTATATTCGCCGGCGGGTCTTGCCCAAGCCGTCCACGCTTCGGGCGGAGCGGGATGGGTCGGTGAGCCGATCGCCAAAGCGAGTAAAATAATCAGTTCATTGTAACTGTCCCAATAGTAGGGCAGGAAACCTGTTTCGGGGCGCCAACCCATGCAAAGAAAAGAAGAGTTGTTCATCATCCATTTCCAATCCACGCGGTGATAAATTTGTCCCGCCATTTTCTCGATATCCGAGCCTGGGAAATACTGCGCGGCTAAAAGCGCGCCGGCAATCAGCAGGGCGGTATCGATTGAAGAAGCTTCCGATTGCCAAACACGCCGGCCGGTACGCGAATCAAGAAAGTGATAGTAAAAGCCATTTTTATGTTCAGCGCTTTTCAATAAGGTTTTAAGCGTTTTACGGATTTGCTTTTCGGCATAAGGCTTCGGAATCCAGCCGCGCGATTGACCAATCGCAATGGCTGCAAGGCTAAAGCCCGTGGCCGCGGTAGAAGCTGGGGAGCCGCTTCTTGAAGAATCTCTCGTCAGTCCAGTGGTTTTATCAGACATGCGGATAAAATATTGCAGAGTGTCCTGCTGAATTTTATTTAAAAGTTCGGTATCTTCAGCGGGGGAAGCTTTTAGGCTGGAAGGAAGAATTGAGGCGGTGATCAAACAAACGCAGAGTGCCTTAGAAAAAAAATTAATGGGTGGCACTGGTTTTTATTTTTGAGAGCTCTTCTTTTAAACGCGCGTTCAGGCGTTCAGGATTTGTTTCATTATTGGCGATGATATTTTTAATTCTAGAAATAGTCATATCCAAATTTTCAACGGAGTCATTGAATTGATTAGCCATAAACTGGGCTTCATCACCTTGCCGAAGAGTGATCCGCGTATCAAGCAATCCCTGATGCAGCTGTTCAAGCCCCCAATGGATACGGTAAAGCGGCCCCGCGATTTTATGCGATAAATAAATCGATCCCCAGGCGATCAGAACGCATAAGAAAAGAAGTTTTGCGAGAATTTTTTTATTGTTCGCGTCTAGAATATCCTTAAAAACTTCCCTTTGCCGCGCGCTAAGGCGCTCACTTTGTTTGAAGAAGGATAAAACCGAGGGGGCTTCTTTGGATTGAGGAAAACGTGCGTCTTCGTATTCGGTTAAACGGGTCGCGATAAGTAAATCATCGCGCGTTTTTTCATTCGAGAAGGCGTCTAAAATTCCGCCCCAGATTCCAAAATAAAGACTGAAAATGATAGTGCAGGAAACAACGATGAGGGTGCCGCTGATATAAGCCATGTAACGGAACTGAAGCGGCTTATTAATGAGAAAGTGTTTTCGTCTTTCTTTTGGGACCATATTGCCTCGCGGTTAATAAATGGCGATAACCCAAACGGAGCGCTTATCTTAGAGGATTTGAAATATGCTGTCAAAAACATAATCTAAAAGGTATAATCCGTGTTTCTCGAGAGGTCTTTATGTGCGGCATTGTTGGATACATTGGAAAGCGCGATGCAGTTCCTGTTCTGATTAAGGGATTGGAGCATTTGGAGTACCGCGGATATGATTCCGCGGGCGTCGCTTGCCTAAACGAAAAAAACCATAATTTCTTTGTCCTTAAGGAAAAAGGCAAGCTGGGTGAGCTGAAGAACCGCCTTAAACAAGTTTCTGTGCATGCTAATATCGGGATTGGCCATACCCGCTGGGCAACTCATGGAGAACCTTCGCGCGTTAATGCCCATCCCCATGTTGACGCTAGCGGAAAAATTGTCCTCATTCATAATGGAATCGTTGAAAATTATGCCACGCTCAAAGCCGAACTTCAAAAACAAGGCGTCAAGTTTCAATCCGCGACTGATACGGAAGTCGCCGCGAACTTAATCGGCAGTCTTTACCGTCAAAAGGGAAATTTTCTCCAAGCCTTTATTCAAGCTTTAAAACGGCTCCATGGTTTTTTTGCCTTTGTGGTAATGGTGAAGGATGACCCCGAAAAAATCTACGTTTTTAAACGGTCGAACCCCATTGTTATCGGTCTTGGAAAAGGTGAGAACTTTGTTGCCAGCGATGTGCCGCCCCTTCTTCCCTATACAAACCGGGTTCTTTACCTGGAAGATGATGAATACGCGATTTTGACCCGGGAAAAGGTCGAGATTTTTTCCTTAGCAACAGGAAAGCCCGTTCGCCGTGAACCTATCGTAATTCGGTGGAATTTTACTCAAGCTCAAAAGGGCGGTTACCCTCATTTTATGCTCAAGGAAATTTTTGAGCAGCCAGCGGTTGTGCGGACGATTTTAGAGTCGCGCCTCAGCCAAGGCAAAATTTCTTTTGATAGCATTTCTTCCAAAGCGGAGAAGAGACTAAAGAGCATTAAAAAGATTCACTTTGTCAGCTGCGGGACGGCCTATCACGCGGGCTTGATCGGCAATTATATGATGGGAGAATGCGTGCATTTACCTGTTGAGGCCACGGTTTCTAGCGAATTCCGGTATGAAGATCCCGTAGTAGATAAAGATGATTTAGTGATTCTGGTGACTCAATCAGGTGAGACCGCGGATACCCTTGCGGCTTTGCGCGAAGCTAAGAGTAAGGGCGCGATGACGCTTGCGATCGTGAATGTGGTTGGCAGTACAATCGCGCGCGAAGCGGATTGCGTGATTTATACTCACGCGGGCCCTGAAATCGGCGTGGCCTCGACAAAAGCCTACGTGGCGCAACTAATGGTTATTGCGCTTTTCTCAATTTATTTTGGGGCGCTTCACAAAGACCGGAAAAAATATTTTACGCCAGAATACGCGCAGAAACTTTTGCGCAGTCTCCCAAAAATACCAATACAAATCGAAAAAATCCTTAAGCAGCAATCACGGATAAAAAAATGCGCGAAGGGATTAAGGGCCAAGAGAAACTTCCTTTTTCTGGGGCGCGGTTACAATTTCCCCAACGCTTTAGAAGGGGCGCTGAAACTTAAAGAAATTAGTTACGCGCATGCGCATGGATATCCCGCCGGAGAAATGAAGCACGGACCGATTGCGCTCATTGATTCTGAACAGCCTGTCATTTGTCTCTGCCCTTCAACCTCAAAAACCTATGACAAGATGGTCAGCAATATTGAAGAGATCCGTGCCCGTAAAGGGATTATTATTAGTATCGCCACCGAGGGGGATAAGACGATCCCGCGGTTATCCCGAGACACATTTACGGTTCCTGTCTCGGAAGAGATGCTTTCGCCTATACTAACTGTGGTACCTCTTCAGCTATTCGCCTACCATATGGCGGTTTTGAACGGCCGGGACGTGGATCAGCCAAGGAACCTGGCGAAATCTGTCACAGTAGAGTAAGTGCTGTAAAAACCTGGTTAAGTCCACCTAATTGGGGACGATAAAACACGATTGTTTTTACTGGGAATACCCCTATTTTTCAGGGGGGCTAATTTTTTTTAAAAAAAGATGAATTTGGTGTTGACAGGCAAGTCGTTCTCACTATAATAAGCCCCACCTTAAAGGGAGAATGTGCGTTCCCGAAAAAGGGAATGTGCGACTTCTTTTGTCGCAGTAAATCATTTCTGAAATTATAGATAAAAGTTTTTGAGGGCGTTTCGCCCTCGAGGGGATTCTTTTCCCCTTTTTGCTCTTTGTCATTGATGATGTTGTGCGGAGCCGAAAATTTTAGCGTCCTGCCATATCAAACATTCTCTACGGAGAGTTTGATCCTGGCTCAGAACGAACGCTGGCGGCGTGGATTAG
>CAZEFF010000032.1:0-23084 GCA_964511315.1 uncultured bacterium
GATACCCTTATTCAGTTTCTTGAAACTTCTAAAGTTAAGTCTGAGGAAAGTAAGTAATATGAAAACTTTCTAATGTGAGATGAGGCGTTAGGCAAAGAGACGATCATTGTATTGGGCGGTGATGACCCCATGCCCGGCGTGAGGCAGTATTTAACGGTTAATGAGATTTTGGAGACCATGTTCCAAGCGCAGCGCCGGGTCCTTGAGTCCGCATAACCTTAGAAGGCGCCTGCGAGGCAAACGTGAAATTGCTGTTTGGCCATAAAAATATTATGGATGTATAAAAAAGTTTGTTTTTTCCCTCTAGAATGCTTTATAATGATTATGCGGTTAAGCCCCTTTTATAACATGATCGCATAAATCATGAAAAAAAGTTCCGGCAAGCTCAAAAAAAAATCTGCCAAGTCATCTGTAAAGAAGGGCACTTCTTTATCAAAAAAGCTTTCCTCTAAATCAAAATCTTCTTCGAAAAAAATGCTCTTAAAAACTAAAGGGACACCTGAAAAAAAGGTGAGGGTGCGCCCGCTGAAAAAAATGGGGACAGTTGTTGTTCATAAGCGTTTACCGAGAAAATCGAATTCCCGACCTCTGAATCAGGATCTTCCGTTTTCTTATGGAAAAACCAAGCTTAGTCTTTTGGTGCGGGATCCTGAGTGGGGATACGCATATTGGGATTTTTCCGCGGAAACCTGGTTCTGGCTCGAAGGGCTGTACCGCCGTGATCCGGGGTGCAGCGCGAAATTAAGAATTCATAATTTGGATGAAAACTCACATTACGATATCGATGTTCATCTGGATGCTAAAAATTGGTATATTCAATTCGGCATGCCGAATGTTGCTTTTGAAGTGGAACTTGGTCTGATCGATTCAAAAGGCAAATTTTATTCGATTGCCCGAAGCAACCGTGTCCGCACTCCCCGTAACCGTCCTTCCGATAAAATTGATCCTGCATGGAACCCCGCCGATGTGGGCTGGGACGATATCTACCGCCTTTCCGGCGGAGAATTGATCGGCCGCAGTTCGGGTGATATGTTTTCACCTGTAAAGAAGCGGGCCTAGTTTCTTCGTGATAGCCGCATGAAAAAAGGTTCATTGATGCTCGTACTGCACGCGCACTTGCCGTTTGTGCGCCATCCCGAGCATGATGATTTTCTCGAAGAGCGTTGGCTTTATGAGGCTATCACTGAAACTTACATCCCGCTTATTGAGATTTATGACCGCATGCTGGCTGAAGGAATTCCTTTCCGCATTACGATGTCGGTCACTCCGCCGCTCGCGACGATGCTCGCAGATCCGCTTTTGCAAGACCGCTACATCCGGCATTTAAATCAGCTGATCGAACTATCAGAAAAAGAAGTCGACCGGACGGCTCGCTCGGACCGGCAGTTTCACGGGCTGGCTCAGATGTACCGGGATAAATTTTATAAGGCCCGGCATATCTTTCAAAATCAATACGGTAGAAATCTAGTTAACGCGTTTAAAAAATTTCAGGACGCGGGCTGTCTTGAAATTATCACCTGCGGCGCCACGCATGGTTTTCTGCCGTTGATGCTTCCAGTGCAGAAGTCAGTCCAGGCTCAAATCGAAGTCGCTTGCCAGCATTATGAAAAATCTTTCGGCTGCCGGCCGCGGGGGATTTGGCTTCCCGAGTGCGGCTATTATCCCGGTTATGATAAATATCTAAAAGAAAGCGGCATTCAGTATTTTTTTATTGAAAGCCATGGCATTTTAAACGCGGAGTTCCGCCCGAAGTACGGCGTGTTCGCGCCGCTTCAAACGCCGAACGGTGTTTTTGCATTCGGCCGGGATTTGGAATCCTCAAAGCAGGTTTGGAGCGCCGAGGAAGGTTATCCTGGAGATTTTGATTACCGCGAATATTACCGCGACGCGGGGTTTGATTTAAATTATGACTATATTAAGCCTTATATTCATCCCGATGGTTTCAGGATCAATACCGGAATTAAATATTTCAGGATTACCGGGAAATCAGATTATAAGGAGCCGTATAACCCTGAATGGGCCATGAACAAGGCTGCAGCTCACGCGGGAAATTTTATGTTTTACCGCGAGAAGCAGGCTGAGTTTTTGCGGGGAAAACTCGGAAAAAATCCGCTGATTGTCGCGCCCTATGACGCGGAACTTTACGGACACTGGTGGTATGAAGGTCCTGATTTCCTTAATTTCTTGATGCGCAAGATTATTTTTGATTCTCCGACGATTGAGTTAACCACCGCTCCCATTTATCTGCAGCAAAATCCGCATCATCAGCCGAGCGAACCTTCCTACTCAAGCTGGGGGTATAAAGGGTATGCGGAGGTGTGGCTCGAAGGTTCGAACGATTGGATTTACCGGCACTTGCACGCGGCTTCCGAAAAGATGCAGGAATTAGCCAGGAAATATGAGTATCCGAATGAATTAGAAAGAAGGGCACTTAACCAGGCAGCTCGGGAACTGTTGCTTGCTGAATCCAGTGATTGGGCATTTATTATGAAAACAGGCACGATGGTGCCTTATGCCGTGAAACGGACAAGGGATCATATTTTGCGGTTCTTAAAGCTTTACGAAGATTTGAACAGCGGAACCATTGAACCGGAATGGCTGTCAGAAATAGAATCTCAGGACAATATCTTCCCAGACATTAATTACCGGGTTTACGCTTAGACGAGGGATGCGCGGGTCTTGCTAAGCCCTGATTTTATGTTAAGATAACGCTGTTTTTTGACGTTAATGAAAGGTCAACCTGCTATGTCAAAAAAAATATCAACTATAGTTCTTATCGCTCTATTTGCGGCTCAATTGATTGCCTCACCAGGCACAGTTGATGCGGCGCCGATTGTTCCGATTACCGCGCCGTCCGCTATCCTCATCGATAATTCGACTCAAACTGTTTATTATTCAAAGACACCGCATTTACGAAGAGCTCCGGCAAGTACCACAAAAATTTTAACCGCGATTGTTGTTCTGGATCAAATGGGGGCGGATGAAGTGATTACCATTCCCGCGTTTGTAAAATCCATTGAACCTTCAAAAATTTATCTTAAGCAAGGCGAGAAATACCGTGTGCGGGAACTCGTCAAGGCAATGCTTGTCAATTCCGCGAACGATGCCGCGGAAACTTTAGGCTGGGCGGCGGGCGGCGGGCGCGCTGGATTTTCCAAGCTTATGAACGCCAAAGTCCGGTCATTAGGATGTCAGGATTCAAATTTCGTCAATCCTTCCGGTCTGCCGGATGCGCGGCAATACTCCACGGTTTACGATATGTCTTTGATCGTGCGGGCCTCGCAGAAGTATCCATTAATTGTGGAAGCGATGAAAATCCGTACGGGGTCGATCCGCAGTTTGGGCGGCCGAAAACTATATTTACGGAATCACAATAAAATGCTCTGGCGCACGCGGAATGTTATGGGAAAAACAGGCTGGACGCGCGCGGCCCGTCATTGTTTTGTGGGTTATATCAGTGCTTATAATAAGAAGGTCTATGTCGCAATGCTGGGCAGCCACCGGTTATGGCGCGATTTAAAGACCCTTGTTGATTTTCAGTTCGGGCTTTCCTTCCGCGGCAGAAAAGCAAATAAGGATAATTCGGATGCTCTCGAACCGCGCCAAATTCAGCTGGCTCTGAAGCGGGCGGGTTATTATAGTGGTCCTGTTACGGGGCATATTGGTCCTGTGACCCGCAAAGCCATCAAGCGGTTTCAGAAGGCCCATAAAATTCCACAGACCGGTACCGTTGGGCCGCTTACCACAGATAAACTAAACAACTTTTAATCTCCCGCGTTTTAAGTTAAACTTTGTCCCGCGTTACCTCGAATAAATCAATCATATGCACGTCACAACCATGGGTATTTATGCTTAAAAAAAATTACAGCGCTGTCATTCTATTATTCGTTTTTACCTTCCAATCAATGGCTTGCTCCGCCCAGGAGCCCGCTAAAAGTCCAGTCCCGCCCGCTGAAACTGTAAAACCCGCTGTGCCCGATGAGGTGCTGATTTTGGATTTTGAACAAGGGGATGATTTGAAAAATCATCTTGGCGGAGAAAGCGGGTCTTGGAATATGGACCCAGCGGATGAAAATAATTCATACACGGATGCGGATATCATTGAAATGCCTGATAAAGACGGCAAGGCGAACCATGTCTTGCGCATGAATTACAGTGTTGAGTCCGATGTGCCGTCTCAAAATGGTTTTTGGACGAAGCTGAAGGGGTTTGACGGATCGGGATATGACCATTTGGAGTTTGATATCAAAGGCGACGCTGAAAAAGGATTTACGGATATTTTTAAACTTGAACTAAAGAAGCCTAAACCTGCTATGGCCAATGAAGAAGTTGGGGCGGACGAAAAAATTAAAGGAACCGCGAAAGTTTCGGTTACCGGTGATTGGACGCATGTCAGTATTCAGCTCAACAAAATGACCGGTATTATTAACTTTATTGATCCCGAGGCTTGGAAAAATCCAGCGATCGCGCGGAAAGATCTTGATGAGTTTGTGATTGTGTTTGTTGACCGTATGGTCACCAAGAAAAAAGGAACAATCTATTTTGACAATTTAAAATTTGTGAACCGTCATAACCCTGGTCCGACAGCGGTTGATTTTCCGCCCCGAAAAAAAGAAAAAACAGCGACTCGAATCGAGGGGATGGAGTTTCAAAAATTTCTTCTCACCCGTCTTAAAGGCTTTCCAGAAAAAGCGGTCGTGAAAAAAGAATTCCCCGCGGATGATAAGGCATTCTTAAAAGAGGTTGCGAAGGATACCTGGCGTTTCTTTGATGAAATCGTGGACAAAGAGCATGGCCTTCCATTGGATACAATCCAGCTCGCCCCAACAGGCGATAAGGCTTTTGCGGAGGGTGCCTGGATTGGAGACTACACCAATGTCACAAATATCGGCGTTTATTTGATGTGTCTTGTCTCGGCCTTTGATCTTGGCCTCATTACTCAGGAAGACGCGATCGCCCGGATCAAGCTTACAATGGATACGCTTGAAAAACTGGAATATCATTCGAGCGGCTTTCCCTATAACTATTACGATACAACGACGGCAGAGCGGACCAATTATCTTGTTTCGCTTGTCGACAGCGGATGGTTATTAGCGGGTCTTTATGTCGCGAAGAATGCCTTCCCTGAGGCCTTGTCTGAGCAAGCCTCCCGCCTTTTAAAACGGGGAAATATGGGCTTCTTTTATGATCCCGTCGAACGTCAATTCTTTCATGGCTATTACGACCATCTGCAAGTTTATTCGGATTATCATTACGGCGTTTTCTATACGGAGCCGCGGGCTTCCAGTTATATCGCAATTGCGCGGGGTGAGGTTCCAAAAGAACATTGGTTCGGCGGTCTTATGCGGACTTTTCCTGAGTCTTACGCATGGCCCACGCAGAAGCCCATAAATGCTTTCAAGAAAAAAGCGCTGGGCTTGGATTATGTCGGCGGATATTTTCAATGGAAAGATATGAAGTACGTTCCAAGCTGGGGCGGTTCCGCATTTGAAGCGCTGATGCCCACGCTTATCCTAAATGAAAAAGAATTGGCTCCAGAAGGTTTAGGCTTAAATGACAAAATGCATGTTCAAGGTCAAATCCGTTTCGCGTTAGAAGAAAAAGGATTTCCAGTTTGGGGCATGAGCCCCTCTTCAAAACCTGAAGGTGGATATTCAGAATATGGCGCAAAGCCGTTTGGATCGAAAGGGTATAAGGCAGGTGTTGTGACGCCGCACGCGGTCGCACTCTCGCTTGAATTTGCTCCTGAAGAAGCCGTCAAGAATCTCCGCAAGTTAATCGAACTTTACGATATTTATGGGGAGTACGGTTATTATGATGCGGTGACGGTGGAGCCGATCAAAGATGACCCCAATTCAAAAGTTGGATTGATTGCCCGTAAATACTTATCTTTGGATCAAGGAATGCTTTTTGTCGCCATCAACAATTTTCTGAATGACGGTGCTATTCGTAAGCGTTTTCACGCTGATCCTGAAATGAAAAAAGGCGAAGAACTTTTAACCTCCGAAAAATTTTTTGAAGAACCGCCGGCTGCCGCCGCTTAAGTGATTACGACGGATAAGCCCGGAGTTTATACTCTCAATTGCTTTGGCGAAGCCGTGATCGCGGGTTTTTCCGGCCGTGAATTCAGCAAAGATCTTTACCCTCAGTTTTTAGCTTCCTGCGGCGCTTCCAATAAATTCGCGATTCTCAAGCAAGTCCATGGCGCGGAAATTGTTTTGGCAACAGCCTCAAATATTCCTTCTCCCGACTCACAAGCCGATGCGCTCATGACAAATACCCCCGGCATTACCTTGGGGATTCAAACCGCGGACTGCATTCCAGTTTTCTATTGGGATCCTAAAAATAAAGCCGCGGCTTTGGCGCACGCGGGATGGCGGGGTCTTCATGCGGGGATTGTTACGAAAACGGTTCATGAAATGAAGGAAAGTTTCGGAACCTCGCCGGCAGATCTTCAGATTGCTTTGGGTCCCTCCAACCGTCTGTGCTGTTACGAGGTTGGAGAAGAATTCGCTGAATATTTTCCAAGTCATTATCACACCAATTACAAGGGATCTTTAAAAGGGCATGTCGATTTGATCGCGCAGGCGGCTGATGAACTTTCTCACTGCGGCATTTCCGCTGCGCGAATTTTTGATGTCAAAATATGCACTTCCTGCAGCAATGACCGCTTTTTTTCCGCCCGCAGGGAAAAGACCGAAAACCGAATTTTGTCGATCCTCCAAATCAAGCCTTAACCCGAGACTGGCAATTTTCCACTCATATTGCTATAATCCAGTCACTTTTTTCAGGAGGTAGTTCAGATGGAAGCAAACGATTTACGTAAGGGAACCGCAGTCTTAATTAATGGGGAAATCTATATTTGTCTCGATTTCCACCGGGGTTCCCCAGGAAATAAGCGGGCCTTTGTTCAAGCGAGTTTTAAGGGGCTGACAAACGGACGTACCCTTCAAAACAAATTTGCCTCAGATGAAGAGTTTGAACGCGCTCACCTTGACCCCAAGCCCTGTCAGTATCAGTACCATGATGCTGAAGGTTATCATTTCATGGATCTTGTGACTTACAATACGTTCGCGCTGAGCGACGAGATGATTGGCGACAATAAATACTATCTTAAAGAAGAGATGGAAATAAAAATTCAGTTTTATAATGACCAGCCCGTGCTTCCGGAAATTCCCAAAGTCGTGATACTTAAAGTGACCGATTCGCCTCCCGGAATTAAAGGGGATTCGGTCTCTAATAATATGAAGCCTGCTGTTTGTGAAACCGGTCTAAGAGTCCAGGTTCCGATGTTTATCGGCGAGGGCGATGAAATTAAGGTCAATACAGAAACCGGAGATTACGGCGGCCGCGTTTAGCTTTACGCCTATTAGAACTTAAAGTTCCATTCTTTCCGCGAATACTTGGATTTTACAAGCCCCTCAATTTTTTCCCGGGAAAACGGCAGGAAAGCGGTTTTGTTCGCGGCCCAGATTTTGCGCAGCGATTCCTTGATCTGGTCAGAGGTTGCCGGAATATTGGTGAGAAAATCTGAGTGGGGCCGGTCTTCACGGTAGTCAGGCACTTTCGGCGGGATGGGCAGAAGCGCAGAAATTTTTTGCAGATCGAAGTTATAAAGAAATGTTCCGTGAAACATGATGTAATCTTTTTTCCGGCGCTGAGCATTACCGGAAAATTTACGCTCTTTGTAAGTTAAATCGCTGATGCCTTGCACTTCCACGCCTTCGCCTAAAATAGAGGCAAGCGCGCGCTGGTTTTTATTCATCACAAGATCATTCGTGCGGTTGATGTAGGCGAGGTCGGGAAAATGTTTAAAACTCGCGATGAGGCAAAAGTTGAGGCAGCCGGGACCTTGCAAAACTGTTCCGCCGCCGCTTGGACGCCGAAGAATCGGAATATTATTTTTCTGACATTCTTTAACCGAAACCTCGATATTGACTCTGCAGGAGTAGCCCAAAACGGCAAAATAGGCCGGTGATTCCCAAAACCGTATAAGTGGGTCGGGGGAGTTTTCTTCTGCCCATTCGAGCAAGGCTTCATCGAGAGCCAGGTTTTCTTCAGGGGTAGGTAAGCTGAGATCAAGGACAAACATAGCCGGCATTATAGCTTTTGAACCCCTAAAGTGCTTGAAAAAAATTAACTTAATTCTTAACCTAAAATACGGTAATATATACACTTTCATCCAATGAACACTTACGAAATTAGCGAGGCAATTGTGAAATCTCAAGGGAAAGTCAAATCTGAAATTCTGGGCGCCAATGTAGTCCCGCCAGGGACAAAAGGATCGGACACCCAAAAATGGATGGATTCCCTCGAGTTTGTTTTTGAGACCCTTATTAAAGCCGGTAAGTCTGAACAGGCCCCCATTCTTCTTGATAACCTGATTACCCGTTTGAAAGAGTCCGGGATTAAAGTTCCAGGACCCGTGACGACCCCATACCTTAATACTATTCCCGCGGAGGAAGAGCCGGATTATCCTGGCGACCGCGAGTTGGAACGCCGCATCAAAAGCCTTGTACGCTGGAACGCTATGGCGATGGTAGTTAAGGCCAATCGCGTCCATAACGGGCTTGGCGGACATATCTCGACCTACGCGTCTTCGGCTACCTTATATGAAGTTGGTTTTAATCACTTTTTCCGCGGCGGTGAGAACGGCCAGATCGCGGACATGATTTATTTTCAGGGGCATGCCTCTCCAGGGAATTATGCGCGTGCCTATCTCGAAGGCCGCTTAGACGCAAAGCACCTTCATAATTTCCGCCAGGAACTAGCTGAGGGCGGAGGGCTTTCTTCCTATCCACATCCTTATTTGATGCCGAACTTTTGGCAATTTCCAACTGTCTCAATGGGGTTGGGTCCGGTTACCTCCATTTATCAGGCGCGCTTCTTCCGTTATATGGTCGCGCGCGGATTTGTGAAAGCGGAGCAACAGCCGAATATTTGGTCTTTTGTTGGCGACGGAGAAATTGATGAGCCTGAATCTCTTGGCGCTCTCACCATTGCCGCGCGTGAAAATCTGGATAATCTGATTTGGGTCGTAAATTGCAATCTTCAGCGTTTGGATGGGCCGGTCCGCGGAAACGGAAAAATTATTCAAGAACTCGAAGGTGTGTTCCGCGGAGCTGGCTGGAACGTCATTAAAGTGATTTGGGGCTCCGATTGGGACGCGCTTCTAAAAGCCGATACGAGCGGCTTATTGCTTAAACGTATGGAAGAAGTTGTGGACGGAGATTATCAGAAATATTCAGTTGAACCCGGAAGCTACACCCGCAAACATTTCTTCGGTAAATACCCTGAGCTTAAAGCCTTGGTTAATCATTTGAGCGATGAGCAGATCACGAAGCTTTTACGCGGAGGCCATGATCCCAAAAAGGTTTATGCGGCATACAAAGCGGCAACGGAACACAAAGGCCAGCCGACTGTGATTTTAGCGAAAACGGTAAAAGGCTACGGGCTGGGTGAAGCAGGCGAAGGCCGCAATGTGACTCACCAGCAGAAGAAATTGAATGAAAAAGAACTGCGTGAATTCCGAATGCGCTTTAATATCCCAATTTCTGATGATGAAATTGTAGAAATGCCATTCTATAAACCCGCGTCGAACAGCCCTGAAATGAAATATTTAATGGAACGCCGGAGATCTCTGAATGGGTTTGTTCCGAAGCGTGAAGTCAAAGCTCCCGCGCTTGATGTTCCGTCATCTGACTTTTATGAAGAGTTCCATAAGGGTTCGGATAAATTAGAAGCTTCAACGACGATGGCCTTTGTCCGCATTCTTACAAAATTATTGAGACACCAAAAAATCGGCCGCAATGTTGTTCCAATTATTCCTGACGAAGCCCGCACGTTTGGTATGGACGCGCTATTCCGCCAGATTGGAATTTTCTCTCCCAAAGGACAGCTCTATGAGCCTGTTGATAAAGAAACGCTGCTCTTCTACCAGGAATCAAAAGACGGTCAAATTTTAGAAGAAGGAATTAACGAAACTGGAGCGATGTCGTCTTTTGTTGCCGCGGGTACCGCTTACGCGAATTACGGCGTTCCGATGATTCCGTTCTACATTTATTACTCGATGTTTGGTTTTCAGCGTGTTGGCGATTTATGCTGGCTTGCTGCCGATAGCCGCACGAAAGGATTTTTGCTTGGTGCAACTGCGGGGCGCACTACGCTGAATGGTGAGGGGCTCCAGCATCAAGATGGTCATGGACACTTAGCCGCGTCAACTATTCCGACCGTTTATGCCTATGACCCAGCGTTTGCTTATGAAATCGCGGTGATCATCGAAGACGGTTTAAAGCGTATGTATGTTACGGGTGAAGAGGTCTATTATTACATTACTCTTTATAATGAAAATCACCCCATGCCGCCGATGCCCGCGGGATCCAAAGAAGGGATTCTGAAGGGCCTGTATAAGTTCCGTTCTATGAAAGCTTCTGAGAAGAAAAAATCTAAATCGGGACAGGTGAAAGCCCAGATATTTGGAAGCGGTCCGATTCTTCGCCAAGCTTTGAAGGCGCAAGAGATTTTAGCTTCAAAATACGGTGTGAGTTCCGACGTTTGGAGCGCGACCAGCTATAAACATTTGCGGACCGAGGCTTTGGCCTGCCGCCGCTGGAATATGCTGCACCCTGAAGAAAAGCCCCGCAAATCTTATCTTGAATCCGTGCTCGAAAATGAAGAAGGTGTCTTTGTCGCGGTTTCAGACAATATGAAAATTGTTGCCGAGCAAATCGGAGCGTGGGTCCCGGGCGGATTGATGTCGCTTGGAACCGATGGATTTGGACGTTCTGAAACGCGTGAGAATCTCAGGCGTTTTTTTGAGATCGATACCGAATCCATCGTTATCGGAACGCTCTATGCGTTATCGCAAAAAGGTCTTGTTGAACCCAAACTTGTTAAAAAAGCGATTAAAGATTTGGGTGTAAATCCCGAAAAAGTTTATCCAATCTGCGTATAAATAATCTGAGGTTAGAATGAATATTAAAATTCCCCATGTTGCTGACGGTATTACTTCCGGGACCGTTGTCAGTCTTTTAGTGAAGGTTGGCGATCAAGTTAAAAAAGATCAAACAGTTCTTGAGCTTGAAACGGACAAGGCGATCGCGCCGGTTCCGTCTCCGGACGCGGGAACCATTACCGCAATTTTGGTCAAAGAGGGAGATAAGGTTTCTATTGGCCAAGCCGTGATGACTTTTTCTGAAAGCGGCGCCGCGGCCCCTAAGGCGGCAGCTCACGAGCCGGCTCCGCTGCAAACCCCTTCGCCTATGCCTGCTGCATCGCTGCCGGCGGTTCCATCCGCGCCTGCGAATGCTGCTTATCAATCAAAAAGCGGATTTCCGCCTCCGGCGTCGCCAACGATCCGCAAGATGGCAAGTGACCTTGGTATTGATTTGACGCGTGTCCCAGGTTCCGAAGCGGGAGGACGAATCGTTCTTGCTGATCTTCGTAATTATATTCTTCGCTTGCAGCAATCCGCGGCTTCAGGTTCTTCGGCACAAATACCGGGCGCTTCACAATCCTCTGTGAAATCCGTTCAGTCTATTGATTTTTCAAAATGGGGAAGTGTGACCAAAAAGAGCCCTTCAAATCTCCGAAAAAAAATTGGCGAGAAGATGGCAGAGTCCTGGACAACGATTCCTCATGTGACGCAGTTTGATGAGGCGGATATCACCGATATGATGGCTCTCCGTAAAAAATACAATCCGTCTTATGAGAAAGACGGCGGAAAATTAACCGTTACCGTGCTGCTCATGAAAGTTGTCGTGGATCTTTTGAAGAAATATCCCGGGTTTAATACCAGTCTGGATGAAGCGACTCACGAACTTATCGAGAAGCACTATTACAATCTAGGGATTGCGGTGGATACGGAGCAAGGATTGATTGTCCCGGTCATCCGTAATGTGGATCAGAAGAATATGCTGGAACTTTCTAAGGAATTAACCCTTGTGGCTGAAAAAACCCGTCAGAGGAAAGTGGGCGTGGAGGATCTGCAGGGCGGGACATTCACGATCTCAAATCTTGGGAGTATCGGCGGAACCCATTTTACGCCGATCGTCAATAAGCCTGAAGTGGCAATTCTCGGTGTAGGACGCGGAGTTCTGAAGCCGGTGACAAAAGATGGGAAAATCGAAAGCCGCCTCATGCTGCCGCTGTGCCTTTCTTATGATCACCGCGTGATTGACGGCGGTGACGGCGCGCGGTTTATATCGGGACTTGTTTCGGGACTTGAAAAATTTAACGAAGATCATTTCAAAGCTTCATCCAAGGCCAAAGCGCCATCGGCTGAATCTAAAAAACTTGTCAAAGTTGGAGCGAAAACAAAACGATGAACTCAACTAAAGCAGAATTGGTAGTTTTAGGCGCAGGGCCAGGCGGTTATGCGGCGGCTTTTTACGCGGCGGATTTGGGAAAAAAAGTTATTTTGATTGAGCAAGAAAAGCAGCTTGGCGGCGTTTGTCTTAACCGGGGCTGCATTCCTTCAAAAGCTCTTTTGAATGCCACTAAATTGGTAAAAGAAGCGAAACATTCCGAACACCGCGGTATTTATTTTGATAAACCCCGTATTGATCTGGACAAACTTCGCGGCTGGAAAGAATCTGTGCTTGGGAAATTGAGTCAAGGTGTCGCGCAAATTGCTGAACGCCGCGGTGTTGAAGTTTGGTATGGCCGGGGATATTTTGAGGACTCCAGTACGCTGCGCGTTGAAACGCCGAATGGTCAAAAATTTATTAATTTTCAAAAAGCCATTGTGGCGGTTGGTTCGCGTCCGGCAATGCCGAAAGCATTTGACTTGGGCAGTAAGCGGATTATGACTTCTACCGAAGCGCTTGAAATCGAAGATGTTCCTGAAAAGCTTCTTGTGGTTGGCGGGGGATACATCGGAATGGAGCTAGGCACTGTTTACGCGACGCTCGGGAGCAAAGTGGTGATGGTGGAAGCTCTCGGCTCCATTTTAATGGGAGCTGATCCTGATTTGGTACGCCCGGTTTTGAAGTACGCGGAAAGTAATTTTCAGGAACTTCGTGTAAACACCAAAGTGGCTAAGATGGAAACCAGCGGAAAACAAATTAAGGTAACATTTGACGCTAACGGGGAACTTAAGAGTGAGAATTATGACCGCGTCCTCATTTCGGTGGGGCGTTCACCCAATAGCTCGAATTTGGGTTTGGAAAATACAAAAGTTAAATTGGATGATAAAGGGTTTATCCGGGTCAATGACCGTCAGGAAACTTCTGACCCCAATATTTGCGCGATCGGAGACATCGCGGGCGGCCTTATGCTTGCCCATAAAGCTTCGAAAGAAGCGCGCATCGCGGTCGAAGTTATTTGCGGAGAAAACAGCGCGTTTAAAGACATTATCATTCCCGCGGTTGTTTTTACTGATCCTGAAATTGCCTGGTGCGGCTTAACGGAAGCCGAAGCAAAACAAAAGGGAATTGACGTAAAAGTTTCACGCTTTCCCTGGGGAGCTTCCGGGCGAGCGCTTACGTTTGACCGTACAGATGGAATGACAAAGCTTGTGATTGAACCTGAAACTGAGCGGATTCTTGGTGTCGGAATTGTCGGAGCCGGAGCCGGGGAATTGATCAGTGAAGGTGTTCTTGCGATTGAAATGGGCGCGACGGTTCATGATTTAGCTGCCTCGGTTCATCCGCATCCGACTCTCTCAGAAACGCTGATGGAATGTGCCGAGATTTTTTATGGGCACTCTACGCATGCTTATGTGCGGCGTCACGCGGAACCTTCGCAGGTTTAAATTTCTTCTTTAGAAATCAATCTATGGGCAATTAGCTCAGCTGGTTAGAGCACACCCTTCACATGGGTGGGGTCAGAGGTTCGAATCCTCTATTGCCCACCATATTTTGCATGATAATTTCGCGGGGATGGCGGAATGGCAGACGCGCAGGTCTCAGAAGCCTGTGGCCGTAAGGCTGTGGGGGTTCAAGTCCCCCTCTCCGCACTCGTTTATACCGAGCGAGTACCGCTTGTCGGGATCTTGAATATCCCACGAGTGGGAATTTCCCCACCATTACAAAAATAATTCATATGACAAAACCCCAAAAACCCGAAGAACGTCCATCTATCGCGGTCAATCGCAAAGCCCGCCACGATTATTTTCTGCTTGAAAAATTTGAGGCGGGTATTTGTCTTCTAGGCCATGAAGTCAAATCAATTCGTGAAGGCCGAGTTAATTTAGGCGACAGTTTTGTGCGCCTTATTAAAGAAGAACCTTACCTTTTTAATTGTCACATTTCGCCCTATTCAAAAATTCAAGGCCATGTGGACATTGTGGCCACCCGCTCGCGCAAACTTCTTCTGCATAAAGCCGAGGTCAATAAGCTTATCGGTCTTACCACTCAAAAAGGTCTTACAATTGTTCCGACCGAAATGTATTTTAAGCGGGGGCTAGTGAAGGTTCAAATCGCGGTCGCGAAAGGGAAAAAAGAGTACGATAAACGTGAGGATATCAAGCGCCGTATGCATGATAGGGAAAGCGCGGTCGCGATTAAAAACAACACCCGAAGAGGCCGATAACTCATCATCGAACCCAAACAGAATTGAGGATCTTATGGCGCGAGCGACGATAGCAAAAGAGCTGTATTTTGAAGTGAAAAATGAAACGGGGTTATTGGGGCGCGTGACATCCGCACTAGCGGTAAGCGGTGTTTACATTATTCATCTTTCCGCGTATGTGGCGGGCGGGAACGGCTATTTTCAAGCGATCACCAAAGAGAATGAAAAGGCTAAGAAGGCAATTGGTTACTTCATTCCTCAAATTGAAGAGCGCGATGTTCTGATTGTTGAGTTTGAAAATAAAGTAGGGACTCTCGCGCCGGTGACGAAGCTTTTAGGCAGTAATGGAGTTGAAATTCACTATGTTTACGGCACAAGCGGTGATGGTTTTAAAATTGTCGGTATTTTTTCGACTTCGGATAACACGAAAGCCGCCCGCCTGATTAATGATGACTCTGGAGCCATCGGCATTTGAGCTGATTCGGCCGAAGTGGTATAATGCTTTCGATTGATGCACCTGGCTTTGGAGCTGGGTGCTTGTTTTTTCTCATGGGGGTGAATAGTGTCGACAGGGGATGTTTGTCGTAAAGGGAGCATGCAGAGGTTGTCGGGCGCCTCTTAAAAAAACCTGGCAAAACACAAATGCTGACAACAGCTGGAACAACAGAGCTGCTGGACCGATTTCGGTTCCGAGCTTTGGTGTTCTTCCTCTCGCTGCTTAATTGACAGCGACGTTACCGGACCCACACCTGACTAGGACCGAGTAACGACATTATCAGGTTGCTCTTTCAGCCGCGCTGTCCGGCTGAAGGCTAAGACTTAGGCAGATCGTTTCGTGAAATCCTGGCCTTGGGAGTTCGCGGAATTAAATAAATCAAGGACTGAGCATGGAGACCCCTTTAGGGCGAGTTTCTTGGACGGGAGTGCAATTCTCCCCACCTCCAAATTTAGACGCAAACCGCGACGAGCACTTTGATAAAGAAACCTATCTTTATGTCAAAGGTAAGCTTGTCCGCGTTAAAGACCCAGAAACAATGAATGCCGTAGCTTAGAAATGAGCTACGGCATTTTTGCTTTCCCGTATTTAGGCATGACACGAGATTCTTATTTTGCTAAATACGGTCGAGCATGGACATTCTCTCGTGGGTCGGATCAGGATAGGCACTAAGCTGAGGTGGGTTTTCCATCTACCTACATTCTTGTCCCTATCTTCATGGTCAGTTATAATGCCCTTTGAGTAAAGTCCAATGCCATTTAGAGTTGAACTAGGCTGGTATAAGAGTATTAAGTTTTTGCCGACTCTGATGACAGTACCTTTTTAAATAAGAGGAGTTTTTGTGGAGAAATTTAATGTTGTTAGGGAAATAAAAGAGCTTAAGAGCCAATTAGCATATTCTAAAAATGTAGGATTCTTTTTTGGAGCTGGGACATCCTGCGCGTTAGGCATTCCCAACGTTGATCAACTTACAGAAGAGATTAAGTCTAAATTAACCGGATCAGCGTTTGCCGCAAATTTTGGATTGATTGAAAAAGATCTAGCCTCAATTATTACGACGCGAAAAGTTAATATCGAAGATATTTTAAACCATATAAGAAGAATAAGGGATTTAACCGGAGAAACTGCTAAAAAATATGAAGGCGTGAGCGGCGAAGATGCTAAAAAGCTTGATCAGGGTATATGCACGGCTATATATAACATTATCGTAGCTAAGGAAGGGGTTGCGAGTTTGACGAGTACAAAAAGATTTTTTGCTTGGTTGAGTATTTTGAATCGAGATTTTTCAAAGGAAATTTTTACGACTAATTATGATCTAATAATTGAGAAGTCGCTAGAAGCTAGCCACATACCTTACTTTGATGGATTTGTTGGAGCTTTTGAGCCCTTTTTTTGGCAGGAAAGCGTCGACAATTTTGTAACCAAGGATGACATGACGAGGAATTGGATTCGTCTTTGGAAAATTCATGGCTCTTTAAGTTGGTTTTGGAAGGAGGATGTGGCTGCGAAAACCTCTAAAATCATTAGAATTGGGAAGATAGAGAATATTAGCGCCACGAATAATGAGTTGGTGATTTACCCTTCAAAGGAAAAGTATGATTCTTCGAGAAAACAGCCGTTTATTGCTTATTTTGATCGATTAAAAAATTATCTTTTAAGCGGAGAGTTATTGTTTGTTTTTTCCGGCTACTCATTTTCAGATCAGCATATTAACGATATTATTTTTAATTGTCTTAGAGAGAATAATAGATTGTCAGCGATTGTATTCTTTTTTAAGGATGCCGAAGTTGAAGCTCTGCATAAGCTAACTTCGTCGTATATGAATCTTTCTGTGTTTGGCCCAACGAAAGCTATCGTTAATGGCAATTTGGGAGAGTGGGAGTTTAATCCTGCGGATGTTAAGGTGGGCGAAAAATTCGACTATTATTGGGATGAAACAAATAAAAAAATAAAACTAGGCGATTTTAATGAGCTGGTTAATTTTTTTATAACAAACTCCGGAAGAAAAGATGCTATTGAGGCTCTTCTAGTATGATGACCGATGCGACTTATCTCGGCAAGGTTGTTCGGGTTGATTCGGGAAATGTTGAGGTTGAAGTTTCTAACGACATACCTTCAGCGGCACCCATAATAAAAGGGAGACTGTATAAAATTGGCCAGATCGGCACATTCGTTAAAATTCCAATGGGTAATGTGGTAATTTTTGGAATTGTTTCATCGGTGAGCAATGCACCCAGTAAGGCAGACGAGACTTCGCTGATTAAATATGACTTTGGCTCTCGGTTTTTGTCGATTCAGTTGGTTGGCGAAAAAATTGGTGATAGTGATTTTGAAAAAGGCATTGGGACATATCCGACAATTAACGATGAAGTGCATTTGGTAATAGAAAAAGATCTCATTGATATTTATGGGAAAAAGGACGAAGCCTCGATAGAGATAGGGAAACATTCGTCTTCCGAGAATCTTTCAGTTTATGCAGATATTCATAAGTTGGTGTTACGGCACTTTGCTATTTTGGGCTCAACTGGTAGTGGTAAATCAAATACAACAGTAACTATACTCAAAGCGATATTGAATGATTATCTTGGTTCTCGGATTATTTTAGTCGATCCTCATGGGGAATATGCGAGTGCTTTCCCAGACGCGAAAGTTTTTAAGATTAACGACGAAAGAGACCCTTTATATATTCCATTCTGGCTAATGAATTTTGATGAGTTGGCATATTTTTTAGTCGGAGCAAAGCCGAATGATGATCAAAGAGTTGAGTATAGATCGCTCAGAGAGTTGGTAACGACGTTTAAAAAAAAGAATGTCACGCTTGCGGCGGGAAATGTAAACCCGAATTTTATTACTGCGGACTCACCTATTCCATTTTCTCCAAGAGAATTATGGTGGGAGATGAATTGGTGGTTGAACGCAAGCTTTACATCGACAAAGAAAGATGAGCAAACGAAAAGTAGTGCTGTCCAAGAGAATGTAGGAGACTTTGAAAATTTAATAGGAGCAACTTTTACATCGCATCTCTCAACCCCGTCTAATCAACCCCCGTATAAGTCTCAACACGCGGAATATTTCTCGTATGAAAAGAAGATACTTTCAAGATTGAAGGATACTCGTTTTGATTTTCTTTTTAATCCAGGAAATTTCAAAGGGGTAGTTGGTAAGAAAGATTTGCATGATTTGCTTAATGCATGGATCGGGAGTGATAGCAAGCTTGTGATCTTAGATTTGAGTGGAGTGCCTTTTGAGGTTTTAGATATTACCGTTGGCCTCATTACACGATTCGTTTATGACAGTATGTTTTGGGGGAAAGATCAATCGTATACTGGGAAAAAACGACCTCTTTTGTTGGCCTACGAAGAGGCGCATACTTATTTAAACAAAAATGATGAAAGTAGCTATTCTAAGGTGGCGGTCGAACAAATTTTTAAAGAAGGTCGGAAATTTGGGTTGGGTGCATTGATTATTTCTCAGCGTCCATCAGAAATTTCGGAAACCATTTTAGCGCAGGTTGGGACTTATGCCGCATTGCGATTAACTAATTCAAGTGATCAATCTATTGTTAAAGCATCGGCACCTGACAACTTGAGCAGTCTAATTGATTTGCTTCCATCGTTACGTACCGGCGAAGCGATTATAGTTGGGGAGGCGATTAAAATACCATCTCGTGTGCGGATTAAACTCAATAGTCCAAGACCGACAAGTGAAGACCCTAAACTGGTTGAGGCTTGGACGGTAGCCCATCCCGAAAACCCTGATAACTATAAATTGGTAGTTACAAGAATTAGACAGCAAAAAATTTAAAAGCAAATGGAGGTTTTATGCAAATGGAAGACGTTACATCGCAAATGATTAGTAGAATAGGGTATGAGACATCGACGTCGACTCTTGGAGTTGAATTTAAAAGCAACGCACAACTTTGGCATTACTTTGATGTCCCCGAGAGTGTCTTTCATCAGTTTAAATCTGCAGATTCAGTTGGCAAATTTTTTAATGCGAATATTAGAGGTCAATATTCAGAGTCACGAGTTGGATAAAAAAAGCATGAATTTTTTGAAACGAGCTCTGGAGCTGATTAAGGCATTAAACTCAAAAAAAGTTTATGCTCAGTGCCCATGTTGCGATGAGCCCATCCTTCTCAGTAAAGCAGGCTTGTTTTATTTGGATGCTTTTTCGAAAAAGGCAGGCGCCCTTTATCGGGAACGATTGAATGAACTGCAAGAAAGAAAACGTTTATTGAAGTTAAAGCCCAAGGCAATGTCATTAAAATCAGAAACTGGTGCCAAATCTATTAACATCGGCGCTATTTTGGAACGAATAGCCCCGTCGCTTCCTACTTTTCATTTTGATCGGAATGACTGCCGTTCATTATTTGATCCAATAGATTATTTGATTTTTGAAAATCTAAGCAAAAAGGGTAAGGTTAGTCGTATTATTTTTACAGAGATTAAAACTGGAAAAGCACGACTTACTCCACGGCAACAAGAAATAAAGTCTGTTGTGGCGAAAAAAAAGTTAGCTTTTCAAACCTATGCTGAGCCTACTGTAGAATGAAAAATGATTTTCTGAATTTCCTTGCAATCGCCCGAAGTATATTTGGAGTTTGCCCTAGATCAGGTGAGCTTTTTCGCCTAAGTGATTGCAGAATTTATATTAAAGACAAGCCGGCGCCGGATTGGCTAGATAAAATTGAGGCTCAGGAATGGAAACTCGAATTAGCAGAAGAAAGATTAGCTGAGCGAGAGGGGGCTTTACGTTCAAAGGCTAGGGAAATTGGTAGGAATTTAGCTAATAAAATAATTAAGAAAATAGATTCCGTATTTAAGCCGCTACGATTGAACCCGGATGATTCAAAGGTTCTTTTCCACCCAGTTGATTATGTCGTCTTTAATGGGATGAATTCGACTATTGAAGGAATAAAAATACAAGGAACTATTAAGAATGTTGTCTTTTTAGATCGAAAAGCTAAAGCGGCCCAAGCTAATCTTCAAAAAAGCATCGAACGGGTTGTAGAAAAAGGCCGCTATGAATGGCAAACATTAAGAGTTATCGATGATGGTCAAATTAAAATCGAATGAGCATTGGGACAATGTAAATTGGTAAATGTTGTGTTTTTGTCCGGATGCGATGTTAACACCTTTTTATCTAGTTTTCCAGGCCTCGGCTATGGTGGTAAGAGGGTTCTTGCTCATGGGAGTGATAAATTGATATACTGACTAACGCAAGAGGGCGAGGCGGTTTGCCTTAGGGGCGACCGCGGGCCACCTCCACCAATTCCAATATAAGTTAGTGAGATTTTTTGATTTAGCTAATCTTGAAATGCTTGAGAAGTTTTTCTACAAGGAAGTGCGGATTTTTCCGGTCTCTTTTAATCAGATAAACAGTATCAAAAATATCTAAGCTTTTCTTCCCAAGAATTACGAGTTTTTCATGGTCCGGCGCTGTTAATACGGTGTGCTGGTTCATCGGTGCAATGCCTCTTCCCGAAATAACCATTCGCCTAGTAAGTTCTATATCTTGAATTTCAGCAATAATTCTGGGTCTTACTTTGTGTTTAAGAAAATACTCTTGCAGGTTGTGGTAGGTCTGGCTTTGAGATGTCGGCAGGATGATGGGAGCGTCGTTTAAATCTCGAGGGATTTTGGGGAATTTTTTAGAAACAGTTTTATTGGCGCATAAGACAAGCGGAACTTTGACAAGCAAATGGTTTTGGATACCATCCGCAGCATCTCCTCGAAAAGGGGTGTCATCGAGTACCATATCCAATTTGTGAATTCTTAGGTTTTCGATCATTTCCCTGGATGATTGTTCTACGACATTGATGTAAAGGTCTTTGTGGGTTTCGTTCAAAAAACAAAGAACGCTGTGAGCGATGGCTTTTGGTATGAAGCTTGAAATCCCAATTTGGATTCGAGTATGCCCTTTACGCGGATTGTCGCCAAGACTATCCGAGAGTTCCTTCCCAAGATCAAAAATAGCCTTCGCATAGGAAAGAATGTGATGGCCCTCTTCAGTGAGAATTAACTTTTTGCCTTCTCTTAGAAATAGCTTTCTGTCCAAATAATCTTCAAATTGCATTAATTGAGCGCTTAGGGTGGGTTGAGCAATGCGGAGAGTTTCGCAGGCCTTTGTGATGGAGCCTTCCTCTGCGACAGTATAAAAATAGAAAAGGTGGTGATAGTTAAATGGAATCATATATAGAATTTATAGATGATAAACATCTAAATTATCTATTTTTACTTTGTATCTGTCAAGGCGATAATTCTCTCAGGTCAAACAAAGGAGACTCGCCATGCTGACTGCATTCAAAGAAGAGCTTAAAAGATTAGCAGTGGATCCCCTGGATCCATTTCATCAAAAGATCAGAGACAGGATAGGCAAAAGAGCAACCCATTTAGTTGAAAAGCGATTAAAGCAGCTCATTCTCCTTATGCCGGGACTTGTACGAAGAATTCACGTCCACTGGGAGAAATCAAGCGCAGGATCTGAGATCAAAAGACTCGGAGGTTTTATGTTCATCTATCTTTACCAACCAAAGGATTTTTTGCCGGAAGATGAGCATGGCCTTTTCGGCTATATGGATGATGCCTATCTGGTCTTGGTGGTTTATGAGAAGGTTGTTCGCGCAGCGGGACATCGCGGAGCTTTTGATCAAGAGGATGAAGAATATCTAAAGCAAATTCAAGCTTCGAAACGGTATATCAAAGCAGTTATTCCGAAAGAATCGAAAAAGATTGAGGTTATGGTTGATAAGGCTATTGAAAATGGCGAGTACATTGATTTTGCAGAAGCGTTAAGTGCGGCTTAATAAAATTTAACGCGAAAGGGAGGTGTGTCATGAAAAATACAATGAGAACTGTTTTACTGCTGACGAGTCTTGCGGCGCTGTTTATGGGCATTGGCTATTTGTTTGGAGGGCAGTCGGGAATGATGACGGCTCTGGGTATTTCTCTACTCATGAATTTCGGAGCTTATTGGTTTTCCGATAAAATTGTTCTTTCAATCCACGGCGCAAAGCCCCTAAGCGCTGGAGATGCCTGGGGCGTGCATGAAATGGTAAAGGAGCTCAGCGTTAAAGCGGGAATTCCTATGCCGAAGGTTTATATGATTCCGGATCGGGCTCCAAATGCGTTCGCAACCGGACGCGATCCTGACCATGCTGCCGTGGCGGTGACGCAAGGGATTGTCGAAATCCTTAGCCCGAGGGAACTTCGCGGCGTGCTCGCGCATGAACTTGGGCATGTAAAAAACCGGGATATTTTGATTTCAACCATGGTTGCTTCGATCGCTTCAGCAATCATGTATCTTGCGCATATGCTTCAGTGGGCGGGAATCATGGGGGGAGGTCAATCGAGGGACGGAGAAGGCCGAGGCGGTGTGAATCCTCTTGCCATGATTTTTACGATTGTCGTCGCGCCTCTTGTTGCAGCGCTGATTCAAATGGCGGTTTCGAGGACTCGAGAGTATATGGCGGATGACACGGGCGCTGAAGTTTCAGATGATCCTGAAGCCCTTGCATCAGCACTGGAGAAAATATCCAATCCGAACCTTGTCCGGAAGTTCCAAAATGATGACGCGATGCCCGATATGCAGCCGGCATTTAGCCATCTCTATATTGTGAATCACTTTTCGGGCGAAGGTGTGATGAATTTATTTTCAACCCATCCGCCGGTAAAGGAACGTGTTAAAAAACTTCGAGCAAGACGCATTGCTGGAAATTTGAGATAATGACACATAAAAAAACGCAAAGGAAAGATCTGTAAAATGAGTTGGTTATCATTGATATTAGGACTAGGGTTGTTAGTGGCAGGTGCCGAAATGCTGGTTCGTGGCGGTTCGGCGCTTGCCGCTCGGCTGGGTGTTTCGTCTCTAGTGATAGGTCTTACAATTGTCGCGTTCGGAACTAGCGCGCCTGAAGTTGCTGTGAGTGTTAAGGCCTCATTGGCCGGACAGACTGATATTGCGCTGGGGAATGTGATCGGAAGCAATGTTTTTAATGTTCTATTCATTCTTGGTGTCTCCGCGCTGATTACACCGCTTGTTGTCTCTCAGCAGCTTGTTCGCGTCGATGTCCCAA
>CAZEFF010000033.1:0-22420 GCA_964511315.1 uncultured bacterium
GTTGCGACGCGCAGTACTTACGCATAAGCGTAAGTGGAGCGAGTGGAGGGAATCGAACCCTCGTAATTGCCTTGGCAAGGCAACGCATTACCACTATGCTACACTCGCTTAAATTTAAGAAAGTTTAGTACCTTACAGGGGGGCTTTGACGCCGTAAGTAAAGCAAAGCTAATATTTTAGGTATAAATGCTAAAAAGTCAATCAGCGTCAGCAACCCTTAAAAACCCCTCTTAGGCATTCAGTGCGGCCAGAGGGACTTGGCGCCTTCCGCTTCGCTCCAGGTCGGCCACCCGTCCCGCATTTCAAACGCTCCTAAATGTCGCGTTTGCGGGGCTCCCTTCAAGTCCCTCACGATCAGTGCTGGTGCGTACACAGCTTCTTTGACTGTGACGCACTGTACCAAACGATTAAGTTTGGTGCGGCCAGAGGGACTTGAACCCCCATTCCTTGCGGAACCAGATCCTAAGTCTGGCGCGTCTGCCAATTTCGCCATGGCCGCGCTAATTGGCTAATACATCAATAAAAGTGCGCCCTGTAGGGATCGGCGCCTTCCGCCCTGCGGGCTTCAGGTCGGCCACCCGTTCCTATAAACATGACACTGTCATGTTTAAAAACAGGAACTCCCTTCGATCCCTCAGAAAACCGAACACGGTCATCATTAAACCGTGGCGGTGCCGTACTTTTAAATCGGTAAAAGTGCGCCCTGTAGGGATCGAACCTACGACCCAGTGATTAAGAGTCACTTGCTCTACCAGCTGAGCTAAGGGCGCTAAACTAAATAACTTAAACGAATAAAATGGCTAAGAAAGGCGAGGATTCTACCCCATTTAGGGTTATCTGACAAGGCAGGGTTTTAGGACTGGGGAAGATAGATTTCCCGGATCCCCTTGGTCATCTCCATATAGGTTTCATGGTTTGTGGAAAAACTCTTCCCCTCGAGAGAAAGGTGCTCGAAAGTCTTCGTAATTCCATTCCAGCGTTTCATGGTAATGGGGCGGGACTGATAATAATCATAGAAAAGGGGCTGCAGCTCGGGTCCTGCGTTTAAAAATTTAAACTGCAAATCTAAAAAAGCCTGAGGATCATAGCCCGCATCCACCATATAGTGCAGGGCCTTTTTATCCGCTTTCGCCAGTTTTTCTTCGGGGCTTTTTTGAGTGGGATCCACGGTTTTATTGAGCATTGCGAGCCCAAGCGCGGCCAGCGCGCCAATTTGCCCAAACGCGGGCGCAACCATCGCGCCGTTGCGAGTAATGCTTTCCAGAACTTTTTTACTTTTGGACAAACGAGGATCTTGATATTGAAGCTCCCCCACTTCATGGGCTAAAACGCCGGCGAGCTCAGATTCATTCTGTAAAAAATTAATCATCCCGGTAGTGACGTAAACATACCCGCCCGGCGAGGATGTCGCGTAAATGCGGTCATTGTACAAAATGATAAATTGATAATTCAGTTTTTTGCGTTCCGCATGAGCTGCAATGCTGTCTCCAATGTGATTAATATACTCAACAGCGCGGGGCTCTGTGTAAGGATGAAAGGAAGACATGATCTGGGCATGGATCATATCTCCAATTTTCGCTTCTTCAGAAATTTTTGGAGCAGGCTTTTCCTGCGCGTAAGCGGAATTCGTGCTCAAGACAAAGAAAATAAGAACAAGGAAAGAGAATAGCCGTTTACTCATAAGATAATTTAATTGCGCCCGACAAGATTTGAACTTGTAACCCTCAGTTCCGAAGACTGATGCTCTATCCAGTTGAGCTACGGGCGCTTAAATTTTGTCAAAAGCCAGCGCCAGCGCGCCGAAATCTCCGGCGCGGCCCTGAAATTTTGAAGAAACAATTTTGACAGCCTTCATCGCTTCCGGCCAGGCATTCTCTTTGCATCCGGCCATCATCGCTTCCCAAAATTCCGGCGGCGACGATTTAAAAACACCGCCGCCAAGAATAATTTTTTCAGGGTTAAGCAGATTGAGCAAATTCGCAAGTCCAACACCCAAATAAAAACCGGCCTGCTGATAAATCCGGATGGCCGGCTTATAGTTCCGTTTCGCGGCGCGCCCTAAAACTTTCGCGGAAATAGAATCCGCATCTGAAAAATTAAGGATCTGTTTGATTTGACCGGCGGATAAGGTTGTTTTGGCAATCCCGGCAATAGCGGTTCCGGAAGCGTAAGCTTCAAGACATCCCCGCATCCCGCACTTGCAGAGAGCGCCTCGAGGAACAATCTTCATATGCCCCACCTCGCCCGCGACAAAACTCACACCTTCGAGAAGCTTTCCGCCAATCACGACCCCCGCGCCGATTCCCGTGCTCACAGTCATATAAACAAAATCTGAAACCCCTGCCCCTTGACCAAAAACCTTTTCGCCGAGAGCCGCGGCATTCGCGTCATTACACATCACGACCGGAAGTTTTAATTTACTTTGAATGATTTTTTTAAGGCGGAGGCCTTTCCACCCCTGCAGATTCGGGGAAAATGGGACGGTTCCTTTTTTGGAGTCTACCGGACCCGGAAGCCCGACACCGATACCGCAAATTTTATTTTTGAAACGAGAGTCTGAAGCCAATTGCTTTAATTCGCGCACAAGCGCGTGAACACATTGAGAGGTTTTAGATCCGGTTAACGTGGGGATAACGCGGGTGTCAAAAATACGCCCTTTAAAATCTCCGACAGAAAGCGAGATTTTAGTTCCGCCGATATCGATGCCGATTGCGTATTTTTTTGACATATTTTTAAATCCGGCCGCCCTTGCATAAAACGCAAGGACAGGCCACTTTTCCGATTAATATTCCGAGGCTTTTTTACAAAAAGTCTCGTTTAAAGAAAAAGTGGCCGGAGACGGGTTTGAACCGCCGACGCAGGGATTTTCAGTCCCTCGCTCTACCACTGAGCTATCCGGCCATAACTTTGACAAATAGATAAGGAAGGACGGTCATGATACTTGAGGGCCTGGCGGGTGTCAAGCACCCCGGATTACCCTTTTAGGACGGAATGAAGACTCCAAGGAAAGGATTTCTTACTCGCCAATTTCAGCGCGATCAAAAAGCTAAAAATATCAAAAACAAACATTTGTCTGACGGTTAAGCGGATAAGGCTATTCTGACCAAAACAACCGCAGACTTTCGACCCTGAATGGATCAGGACATCGCTTGAAGCGAGCACAATCATTAACCCGAGAGAAAGCAAACAAACTCCGGCGGCACTCCACCGGGGCAGATACCCCAGTAAAAGAAATGTTCCAAAAATAAGTTCCATCCAGGGAATTACGTGGGCAATGACATTGACCCACGCGTAAGGAAAAACATCAAACTCAACGATCGTTCCGCGGAAGTTTTCTACCGGCTCAATCAGTTTACTGAACCCCGCGTAAGCAAATACAAAACCGATAAAAACTCTAACCGCTATCCAAAAAAATTGATCCCGCTTCATGGTTAAGAAGAGAGCCCCTTCGTTTCAGATGGCGTTTCGGGAATTTCAGGTAAAGCCGCCGGCAATTCCGATAAATGAAGAATTCGCCTCACGATAGACTCGGCCTTGATTTTAAATTCTAGAGGACCGACGACACGTTCACCGTTAATAAAAAATGTGGGCGTTGCTTGGATTTTAAGTGCGTCTCCCTGCGCTCTCTCCCTCAGGATCGCATCCTTAATTTTAGGATTTTCGAGACAGGCCGCGAAAGCGTCCAGATTAAGTCCTAAATCTTTGGCCATTCGGAAAAATGCTTCTGTGGGGTTAGGCGAAGCAGACCAAACCGTTTGATTCAAATAAAGCATATCGTGATACTCCCAAAATGAATCTTTCGCAGCCGCGCATTCCGCAGCCGCATGAGCTAAGGGCGACCAGCGATGTGACTGCAATGGAAAGTGACGGAAAGTGAAACGGATTTTTCCAGGATAGGCCTTGAGAAGCTCCCCTACAAATTCTGTCGCCTTCTGACATGCCGGACATTCAAAATCACTGTATTCCACAATTTGAACAGGCGCGTTTTCCGGACCTTTAACTTTATTGGACGACTTTGAAAAATCTTGAATATGACTCACAGGACGCAATGCCCGCAGCACAAAGACGCTTCCGACAAGCATAAAAATAATAGCCGTACCGACAACTGAATACTTAATTTTCATATTAACCTATTCCAATGATTAAAAACCTGCGCGGCCGGCGCTCAGGCTCAAGTTTAAAATATCATGATTTACGGATAATTGATTTAACTCTTCCAAAGAACAGGCTGCGACAAGCGACCAATTCTCCGGACCGCTCGTTCCCGGGAAGTTAATCCGGTAATGCCATGTATCTTGGGGTATTTCGGCAAGAGAAAGCCAATCCTGTAGCAGCTGGATGCTGAAGATGGCGGACGATTCGTGACACTTCGCGATCGCCGCGCGGACAAGCCCAGTCGAGGGCTTTTCCTGATACGCGCCGGCTTCACTGCCTATGTATTCCCAATATTTTCTTTTCTCATCAAAAGACCCAAGATATAAACTCGCGAAATCAGAAACCTCGTGGTGAGGCCGTTCTAACACCCAAAACAAATGATGGATATCACGCACTTCATCCTTCCAGCGGAGTCTTCCAAAGCGTGAGCGTTCCAAATCAAAGAGACGGGGGCAAACGCCGTCAAACGAGATTCCCTTTTCGGCACATTTCCGCTTAAAAAGCGCTTCATCAACCGTTCCCGCCTCAAACTCCCACCATCCCGCGAGTGAACTGGAATCATGCGTGGAAATCACAGCCATTGAACTCGCACGGTACAGCGAAGAGGCCTTGAAAGCATAATCGGTTTTCCAGTTCTTAATCCACCGCTGGACATCCGTACCGGGAATACCCAGCTCATTTAAAACTCTGTCGGAACATTCAGGCACAACCCCCAAATCCTCCGCACACGGAAGCATTTCTGTATTTCGAATCATTATTGAGAGAAGATTACGGCCATGCTCCTCCCATTGATCTTCAGGCTGAGGATCAAACACTCCTTTTAATCCGGCGCTTTCGGCAGGCTCTTCAAGACGAATCGTCCATACACGGAACATCCCAACGACATGATCAATCCGGAACATGTCATAAAAATTTTCGGCATACCTGAGCTTTTCAATCACGTAATCATAATTTTTTCCCGCGATCTTCGGCCAATCGTAGGGAGGCATCCCCCATCTTTGCCCCCCGGCAAAATACATATCCGGAGGAGCACCCGAAGAAAGATGCATTTTAAAATAACTTTGATGAGCCCAAACATCCGCGCTGTCACGCGAAACAAGAAAAGGCAGGTCTCCCATAAGCAAAACTTTTTTTGATTCCGCATATTTTTTGACCTCACGGAACTCTTCAAAAAGCTGCCACTGCATCCATTGATGAAAAAGGATTCTTTCCGGATAAGTTTTTTGAATCTGCCCCATAAAGATCAATTCTCTGGACCTCGCGGGTGCCGGCCATGATTGCCACGACGTTTCAGAATTGATTTCCTTAAGCGTTTTAAATAATGCGTAATCCTGAATCCAGAATTGATTCGTTTCAATAAATTTTAAAAACGCCTCGGCGGGTTTAGCCAATACCGTTTTAAAAATACGCCACAGGATTTCGAGTTTCGCTTTTTTGATTTCATAATTAACTTTTTGACCGCCTGCTGGAAATTTTTTCCGAAGCTCAGCAATCTCATCGCGAAAACTGCCAATTTCTGCGTCTTTCAGCGCTTCCAAACTCAAATACATGGGGTCAAGCGCGAAAGTGCTTTTCGCGTCATAAGGCGCAAAGTCAAAACCCACATCATTCATAGGCAGAAGCTGAATAATACTGAGTCCTGTCTTGAGACACCAATCAATAAGAAGTTTGAGATCGGGAATCTCGCCAATCCCGACACTGCGTTTGGAATAGAGAGAAAAAAGCGGGGCAGCAACGCCGGCGCGGCGAACAACTCCAACACGCTCCCATTGCCGCGAGGTGAATGAACTTTTTAAAAACTCATAAAGTTTTAGATTTTCAGAAGTCAAAGCGGCCCTATGCTCTCGTTAGACGTCATCCGTTCGCAGACGCTTTTTGGATAGCAGACTTAAAATGATCCGCGTTAATTCCAAGAAGCGCTGCGAGTTCATAAATAGAATCGATGACTTGGTCAGTCAGTTTGTTCTTTAAAGCAATATTTGATTTCCATTTTTTAAACAAATGCACAAGATGATCCTGAGACGGCCGCTCATATAGTTCTGCGCTAATCGACGTTGCAAGCTTATAGATCAAAAGACACTCTTGCACCAAATCTTCTTTCGCGGATGTAATCATCGCTTTTGTCTTCCGGGCAAGTTCGCGGCTTAAAAATTTAGAGACTTCGTCTTTCTTAATTTTTACGTTCAAAACTTTTTCAATTTCAACGAGCCTCGAAACAAATCCTGACTTCGAAATATCATAGTGACTGCGCGAAAGGTCCACGACCGCCGCTTTTAAGCGGCGGGCCAATGTGTATTCTACCGCGTACCGGATTTCATGCGGAATGGGAAGATTAATCGATCGGTAAAACTCGCTCATTTTCCAATTTTCATCGTAAAGCCTTTCATAGGCGTTTCCGATTTTAGCGATCATATCACTTGTTAATCTTGAGATGATTTGCATACGCTCTTCAAGCGGCAAGTCTTTCAATGCGAAGAAATGATTTCCGAAAGCCGTCTCAATTTTGCGCATAAATGTACCGGCATCTGTTAAATCAGCCTGTTCAAACAAATCTCTTTCGAAACGCGCCATATCCGCGACTTCATAAAACGGTTTCAGATAGCAGCGGAATTCATAAACTCCGATGTGCAAAGCCAGATAAACATAGTCGTTTTCTTCCAGTGTGATTTTCGATTTGATGTTCACCCGCCCCAAGCAAAGCATCATCCCGTGAATGGATTGCTTCCATTCGAATAAAGATCTTAGTTCATAACAGTAAAGAGTGAGATTCCCGTGAATAGGTTTTTCGGGGTCAAGAATCGTGTGAATCGCGTAATTACTCAATATATGTTTCGGATCAAGCTTTGAAGGAATCACCAGCTGTTCATAGACGCCGCGGCCGTCTTTAAATTGCGCCATATTGCTTTTCGCATGCGCGATTTTTTTCAGGAAGGCTTCTTCCAGATGAAGACCGCTGACTTCTTCAGCGAGCTGAATCGCCCGGGACGCGAATTTCAGGATCAGGACACTTTCAAGACCGGAAAGCTCAGAAAAAAACCAGCCGCAGCTCGTATACATCAGCATTGCATGGCGCTGTGACTCTAAAAGCTTTAAAACGGTGATAACATCGGGTCTTTCAAGCGGCTGTTTCGCGTGACGGTTCAGCACTTTCTGAATATTATCTTCCGAACGGTTAATAATAATTTCAATATAGTCGTTACGCGCGTCCCAAATCTGATGAAGATAACGGCTGCCGAATGACTCGAAAATCTGAGCCAGCTCGTCACGCAGCCAATCCAACGCTTCACGCAAAGGTTTACGCCAATGCTGAGTCCACTCGAAGGGTCCGTCTCCTCTGCAACCGCAATGATCTTTCCATCTCAAAACACCATGAGCGCAGCTCCATGAAGTTCCTCCGCTAGAATCATCCTTGAGCTTCACTTCAAAGCGCGGCGGAAATTTTTCGAGATACTCGCCGTAATTGGTCAGCTGAAATCCTTTTTTTTGCGCGAGACCATGCACCAAATAAGCAAGAGCCCTTTCTCCGAAAGCCTTATGATGGCCGTACGTTTCACCGTCGGTCGCGATATGAATCAGCTGGGGATCATGTAAGTTATCAGCGTTCGCGCTTAGGAGGCGGTCCGCGAATAAGTTTGCTTCATACGCCAAATCACCGAATCCCGCTTGCTTTGAAATGGGTCCGTCATAAAAAAAAATGTCGATAAATTTTTCGTGATTTTTTTGGGAAAACGCTCGGTAAGAAAATTTTGGGTCGATTGACCCGGAAGAAACATCATGCCACTTCGCATCATGATTTTTTTGACTTTGCCCGTTTAGCGCTCGGTATGCCTGGGCTTGATTCGGCTCAAGAATAATGTATTTAATTCCCTCTTCGATTAAAACTTCGAGCGTTTCTTCATTACAGGCCGTTTCTGAGAGCCAGATTGATTCCGCAGTTCTTCCAAAATGGAATCGAAAATCCGCCATTCCCCAGCGGACTTGAGTCACCTTATCACGATGATTGGCTAAAGGCATAATCATGTGATTGTAGACTTGCGCTATTGCGTTTCCATGCCCGCCATGATTGAGCGCGCTAATCTGATCTCCAGACTGAATATGCTGATACGTTACCGGATGTTTGTCGCGTATCCAGCCAAGGAGCGTGGGTCCAAAATTAAAACTGATTTGCTCATAGTTGTTAACAATATCTAGAATCCTGCCTTTATCATCCAGTACTCGCGCCATAGCGTTTGGAAGATAGCACTGATAATAAATCCGTTCATTCCAATCGTGGTGAGGCGCGGAACTCTCTTGAAATTCAACTTCTTCAAGCCAGGGATTCTCACGGGGAGGCTGATAAAAATGGGCGTGTATGCACAGGTAAACATTCTTTGGTTTCATGCTTTAAATCCTATTTTCCTTCATGCTTCCGCCGCCATTCATCTAACATTTTTCGCATATCTCCATCCGCTTGCCGTATCATCTGATTTCCGATAAAAATGAGAACCGAAAGCTGCCACAAATCTTCGGGACCGATCACAATGCCGGCCGCTGTGTTTTCTTCGCGTCTCATTTTTTTCTCATAAAAACTTACGGCATCGTTCAGCTTGCCTTCAAAAACTTCCAGCGAATGAGTCTTATTATTGTACCGCATGGAGGGAAAACGGACGCCCCGGACAAAAAGAAGGCTTGTCAGCATGTCCAGGTTGGGAACATCGCCTTTTTCCCCCTCAAAACCTTCGAAGTGAGGGAAATCTCCAGGCAGCAAAATAGCGGGTTTCTCAACAAGCACCTCACCTTTGCGGACAACACTATCGCCTAGATTAACCGAAGATTCCGCGAGAAAAATATAAGGCAACTGTGTGGCTGAAAAAGTGGAAAGAGGCATGACGCGCGGGCGGATCACTTCAGTAAACTTAAGCGCCTTTTCCCATTGGTCTTGTATATCCATTAGTCCTTAAGTTCCTTCTGGTACTCCACAGCTGTCGGATAAGCGAACTCAATGCCTTCTTTTTCAAAAATCTCCTTGATTGCCAGATTAATATCCTGCTGAATATCCATATACTGATTGTATTCACGCCCCAAAACAAAATAAACAATCTCAAAATCAAGACTATAGTCACTAAATTTTTTAAAATGCGCCCGGTCAAAGCGGGCCGCTTTCTGAGACTCAATAATTGCGCGGATAATCGCTGGGATCTTTTTCAATTTTTCTAACTCGGTTTCGTAAGTAACTCCTAAGCTAAAAAGAATTCTCCGCTGAGCCATCCGTTTGTAATTGCGGATTTTGGAACCCGTCAAATTAGAATTTGAAATGACAATCTGTTCTCCGCCGAGCGCGCGGATACGCGTCGACTTGATTCCGATATTCTCAATTTCGCCCATAAAATCATCGAAAACAATAAAATCGCCTTCTTCAAACGGCCTGTCAAAAAAAATCACAAAATAGTTAAATAAATCACCCAAAATGGTCTGAGCGGCTAAGGCCACCGCCACACCGCCGATCCCAAGGCCGGCGACTACCGCGGAAACATTAAAACCCAGATTATCAAAAACAAAAATAACGCCTATCGACCATACAGCAAGTTTCGCCAGCGTCAGAACACTTTTAGAAACCGCTGAGCCGCTTTTTTGATTTTCCTGTTTCAGCCAGGTACGTTCTAAAAGATAAATGGAAATAGCAAGGATCAGCTGGATGATTTGGAATGTAAGGATGGAAACCGAAACAGCATTGACCACGCGGTCAATGGTGTGGGAAAGGTTAAGCTGGCTGACCGCAAAATAAAGCGCTCCTAAATAAAGGAGAGGGATAATCGACTTTTCAACCAAAGCAATAATAAAATCATCCGTTTTCCCAGGCGTTTTTGCGGCCCAATCTTTTAATCTTCTGAAAACGGCCCACTGCAGAATTTTTAAAGAAAAAAGAAGGAGAAGAAATACTCCCGCGCACATGAGATAGCTCAAAATAGAGTTGTGAAAAACTTCCATTTCAAGAATAGATGATAATTGACGCATGAATCGGTCCTCCTCATTGGTCAAAAGACGCGATATTATATTCTTTTTAGATTGAAACAGGAACAAAAGCTTTCGTGAAGAACGAAGGCCCTACCAGCCTAGAAGATGCTTATAGGTGAGAGGCAAAAATTTTATAATATCACTCGCTGTCATGCCGATTTGCCCTATGTTAGCGGCCGCGGCATCACCCGCTTTTCCATGCACGAAAGCGGCAAAACGGGCGGCATCCCAAACCGAAAAACCTTGCCCTAGCAATGCCGCGATTATTCCAGTGAGAACATCCCCTGATCCTCCGGAAGCCATCCCCGGATTACCGGTTAAATTTACATAGATATTTCCTTCGGGAGACGCGACAACCGTGCGGTTTCCTTTAAGCAAAATAATCACGCGGTGCCTGCGCGAAAGCTGAAGAGACAAAGCTTTGCGCTTTTTCTGATCATTGCTCAATTTGACATTGAAAAGTCTGGAGAATTCTCCCGCATGAGGCGTTAAGACCGCGCGGTCCCGGCAAGCGGATAAAATATCGAGATGACCTTTCAAAGCATTCAATCCATCCGCGTCAATAACTAGCGGCTGATGATGTGTTTTCGTGATAAATGCTCTGATTAATTTTTGAGTCTCGGGATTTTGGGTCAATCCCGGACCCATCGCGATCACATCCTGAGTTTTAGAAAAATCCGCTAACTCCGGGAGGGCTTTTAACGAAAAACTGCCCTGCCGAGTCGAAGGAAAGGGCTTCACCATGACTTCGGCTGAGCGGCGGGCGAGAATGGGATAAACGGCATCCGGGACGGCAAGAGTCACAAGTCCCGCGCCGCTTCGGACACAGGCTTCAGCGCATAAATGCGCGGCGCCGGTATATCCTTTGGCGCCGGCAATAATCAAAACTTTTCCGAAATCGCCTTTATGCGAATCTCCGCTTCGTTTCTTCCATTTTTTTCTGATTTCTTTTAAAAGGGACATGAGAAAATGTCAGCGTTTTAAAACGCCTTGGCGGATGGCTTGTTTCATTTCGCGAACGGCCTGTTGAAGACCAACAAAAACCGCGCGCGCAATAATGGCATAACCGATATTCAGTTCTTCAATTTCCGGGATCGCGGCAATCGCCCGGACATTTTCATAATCCAGCCCATGACCCGCGTGCATAACGAGACCCAGTTTTTTCCCAAGCTGAGCGGCATGGACAATCCTTTTCAGCTCGAATTTACGCGCGGCACCGGAACAGTTGGCATATGTCCCCGTGTGAATTTCAACGGCGTGCGCGCCGACCTCTTGAGCAATGCGCAGCTGTTTTTCGATGGGGTCAAGAAACAGGCTGACTTGAATTCCTTTTTTTTGGAGCTCGGGCACTGCCTTGGACAATATTTTTTTTGCGCTGAAGGCGTTCAGCCCGCCCTCGGTCGTCAGCTCTTGTCTTTTCTCAGGAACAATGCAGACTTTGTCAGGCCGATAGCGTTTAGCATTTTTAATCATCTCGGGGTGCAGAGCCATTTCGAGATTCATGGGAAGGCGTACCGCTTTTTGAAGAGCCGGGAGGTCATGATCCTGAATATGCCGGCGGTCTTCACGCAAATGAATGGTGATTCCGTCCGCGCCGGCCTTTTGCGCGTCAAGGGCCGCGGCGCAAAGATTAGGGATGATGCCCCCGCGCGCTTGGCGGAGAGTGGCGACATGATCAATATTGACGCCCAATTTTACCGGACTTTTCACTTTTTAATAATCGCTTTGATTTTAATCGGAGTATCCTGCTTGAGACTAACACCTTCAGGAAGAGTCATTTTCAAATCAACAAAATGCTCCCCGCTGGGAAGTCCCGCCAAATCGACATAAGCGATCACAGCCTGCGGAGTTAATTGATCTATTTGTGTTTTCGCACCTTTTAAAGTAAAAGTGGCAGCCGCGGGCTGTATTTCCACTTTTTGATTTTCCGTTCCCGCTCGTAAAACCTTGATAGGAAAATTTTCCAATGACTTTTCAGAAAATTCTTCGCGGATTGGAATATAAATATCGATCAGCGCTTCACTCAGAGGTTTTAAATTGCTTGCCAAGTCAAGCGCAACGGTCCTGCGAAAAGAACGCACCCTTCCCACGAGATCAATTTTTTCCGTTTTCACAGATTCTGTTTTTTCAAGGGCGCCTTTCGGCCCTTCAATAAGAACCGCGTTAGGATTAAGCTGAATATCTTCCTCGGTCACTTTATAGCCAAAAGCGGGATCACCCACAAAATTTGGAATCACTTTCAGCTTCTGAACCATCAGTTCATCCACAGTCACCGCGACCACCTCCGGTTCAATTTTTACAACCCGGATCTGAGGTGTGGGCAGTTTGATCTCCTGCGGCTCTACGCGGAACGAATAATCGCCGGCGTTTTTAACATCACCGCCGATTTCATGCACAGCCATAATTTTTTCTGAGGTCAAATCTGAAAGCAGTGCTCTCGGGGCAAACAAAGTAACATGCACATTTTTTGCCGAGGTTTTCAAAATACTCATTTGAGAATTTTGAATTTTAATTTCAAGCGGGACCGTACGGGTAACTTCAATGCCTTCTTCCCCAACGGCATAATACCAAAGCCCGACAGCGAGAAAAAAGGAGATCAGCTTCAGCTTCCAATCGCGCGTAAACCAGTCCATCATGACTCGTTTTTCTCCCGGAATATACGCCAGTTTCTTTCGATAAATTCTTTGAGTGTATTTTTATTGTCTTCAGCAGCTTTGAAAAGATTAAGGAATAAGCGGCGTAACCCGTCTCCATCAAGATCACGCGTGAGTTTTCCGTAAACGGCCACAGAGATTCCGCCGGTTTCTTCAGAGACCACCACACACACCGCGTCGGTTTCTTCGGTAAGACCAATCGCCGCGCGGTGCCGAGTCCCAAGAGAACGGGCAAGCTCCACGCTTTGACTCAAAGGGAAAAGCGACCCGCAGGCAGCCACGCGGTCGCCTTGCACGATAACGCCGCCGTCATGAGTCGGAGTATTTGGAGCAAACAATGTAATGAGAAGTTCCGCGCCGACTTTCGCGTCCAGATTAATACCGCTTTCAATATAATTGCGGAGCCCTACATCTCTTTCGATCGCGATCAGTCCGCCGATACGGTGCCTCGAAAGATGCTCGCAGGCTTGAATAATTTCATCCACCGTACCGCCTTTTTTAAGGAAAGCGCCGAGAACTGTTTTTTGTCCAATCCTGGCCAAAGCACGGCGAAGTTCCGGCTGAAAAATAATGAGGAACGCCACGACTCCGACCGCGAATAGTTTGGTGAGAACCCAGTTGATCGTATTGAGCTGCAGGACTTTGGCAATATTAAAGATGATGGCAAGAATAATCAGGCCCATCAGAACTTGGATCGCGCGTGTTCCTTGAAAGAACCGGATCACGTAATAAAGGAGGACCCAAATAAAGAGGATCTCCAGGACCGGACGCCAAAGTTCAAATATTAGGGTAATGGGCATATTATTTTTTTCCAAAAATTGTAAAAACAAGGGTCAAAAGCAAACTCAAAACAAGACATGTCGCGAGGGGAAAATAAAAGGTGAGACTCCCCTTACGGAAATAAAAGTCTCCGGGCAAGCGCCCAATTCCCGGGATTTTTCCGAAAAACCAAGTCCCAAGACCGATTAAAATCAAAATCGCCCCGAAAAATATCAGGGTTTTTGAAAACTCGCCCATAGCGGTGTTCATCATAACACATGGCTATACGGGACGGCAACGGGGTTTAGCTAATGGCGGGCTTTAATTAAGAACTAGGTACCAATCTCACCAAGAACATTGACAGGCCTTGTGTCTTCCTCTTCTTCCTCTTTTTCCTGCAAGGCTTTATCTTCTTCGGCCGCGGTTTCTTCTTTCACGTCAGTTTTATTTTTAACCGCGCGGGCATCCTGCATCAGCATATCGAGCAAACTTGATTCTTCGAAGCCTACAAGCGCATAGCGGCGGCCCAGCGCGTTATTATTCAAATCCATCCGCCGGTCATTTTCAGGGTTTGTTCCCGCGATTTTGCGCTCATGAGCATCAGTAACTTGCTTGGAAAAAACTTCGCCGTAAGCCTTCGTTAAAAGATAGGCCCACAACACATGGCGGTAGGCATCTTCAGGCACATTAGGATTTTGACCCTTTGCCGCACGAGCTTTAAGCTCAGCATCATCCCGAATCTTTAAAAGCCGGGGCGCGCGCAAAGGATAATTTGAGATAAGATCAATTTCTGAATCTGTCAGCTGCTCCGCAAGATGACTAGAAACAAAATTACGTAGATCCTCTTTATCCATAATTAAAACCGATCTTTCAACCTGCCTATCCGTGTGCAATCTGCCCTGAATCGCCGCGCCATTTAAAAGAAATGACGCATTCCCTTGAAAATCAATAGGCGTTTTTGAAAACCCTTCGGTTATCAGAGTAAGAATATCTTTGATTGCTATTTTTGCCTGAGCAGCCGCTTTGGAGGGTTCTGTAAAATCCAGCCGGAGATTAAGGTTTGCGAGGGCTTCAATTTTTTGATGCCCAGTATTGCTCTCCTCAGCCAACGGGAAACTAATTTCAATCCCTTCGATCTTAACCCCGATTAGACGGTCATCAAAATCCGCTAATTTAAAAACCAATTTCTTTACTTTTAACCCAAGCGAGGACGGAATGTCCGAATCCTCTCGGGAAAGAATTAATTTCGCTCCGATTTGCTGAATTTCAATAGCCGCGGGAAATTGCCATTTAGCAGATTCGAGTGAAGGCTCCTGAATTTCGCCGCCCAAATCTTTAACCTCTTCAGCCGCGCGTTCAAAAGCACGCTGTGCGATAGGCGTAAGAATTTTTTCAGAGGCAAAATAAAAAACCCCTGCTGTGATTAGAAGGATAATAAATACAGACGAAATAAATTTAAACATAAAAACCTCTAAAACAAATCGGCAGAGCTTTTGGGCGGTTTGCGGTTAAAGTGTTCATACGTTTTTTTGGTAAGAACCCGGCCCGCAGCCGTCCTCTTAAGAAATCCATGCTGAATCAAATAGGGTTCATAAATCTCTTCGATGGTTTCGGCATCTTCCCCGACCCCAACCGCAAGACTCGCGATCCCAATCGGTCCTCCCTCGCATTCATTCATCACATACTCAAGGATCCGCTTATCCATTAAGTCGAGCCCTTCATGATCCACTTCAAACATACTGAGGGCCTTATCCGCAACAGCCGCACTAATTTTTCCATCCGCCTTAACCTGCGCGTAATCTCTGACGCGGCGGAGAAGCCGGTTGGCAATACGGGGCGTCCCCCGCGAACGCCGGGCAATTTCAATTTCACCCGCGGAATCAATTTCAATTTTTAAAATTTGACTTGATCGGCGGATAATATGCGCGAGATCTTTTTCCTCATAATAATTCAAATGCTCCACGATTCCAAAACGGGAACGCAATGGCGCGGTCAGCAGTCCGCTTCGGGTCGTCGCGCCGACAAGTGTAAAGGGAGGAATGTTTAATTTTACGGACCGCGCGTTCGGCCCTTTATCAATCATGATATCGATGCAGTAATCTTCCATGGCGGGATACAGATATTCTTCCACCACATGCGAAATCCGGTGGATCTCATCAATAAAAAGAACATCGCCTTCTTCTAAATTTGTCAAAACACCCGCTAAATCACCCGGGCGCTCAAGAACCGGCCCTGAAGTGGCCCGCAGATTAGCCCCCATCTCTTTAGCCACAATATGCGCAAGAGTTGTTTTTCCAAGTCCTGGAGGGCCAAAAAAAAGCGTATGGTCAAGAGGTTCACGGCGGGCCTTTGCTGCCTGAATAAAAATTTGAAGGTTTTCCCGAAGCTTGGGTTGCCCCACAAATTCGGGAAGAGAGGAGGGGCGAAGCGTGTTGTCCCAGTCCTGATCTTCTGACTGTTTATTTTGGCTGATGATCCGGTCTTCCGGCATTACAGTCCCCCATCGATTTCTTTCCGTTTTCTCTTTGAAGCTGTTTGAGAATCAACGAGTTTCCGGGCGTTTCGGTCCTGCGCGATTTTTTCAATGAAATCGTTTATCTGTGATTGGTCTTTTGCTGAAATATCTAAAAATCCCAGCGCGATATAATAAATCGGAAGCGACCCAGGATCGGGGTCCTGATATTTTCTAACCCTCACAATACGGCCCAGCATTTCAAAAGAACGGCCAAGCGGCGGCATCATAAAACTTACCCGCATGAGGCTCCCTTCTCCAAAAAACTTATCCGACCAAAACCGAAGCCCGCTGGCGCTAAAATCAGTAATATTATAAATATATTCTTTGTCCGTTTCTGACGCGGGACAACATTTTACAAGATAATTCGCTTTAAACCTTTTATACCTGCGATCGTTATCAAAGTTTGTCATATTAAATATATTTTAGCGAAAAGCGGATCAAATCGGGAACGCCCATTTTTTTATCCGCTGAATCTTTAAGGGCTCGCTGAACAGCTTCCTTCGCGTTTGGTTTTTTATACCCTAGTTCAATGAGAGCACTGACAGCATCTTCCATCAAATAATGTTCGGGGGCCGTTTTTCCATGACCCGCACTGGGAGCCATCCGTTCATCAATGACGATTTTTTCTTTCAGCTCGACGACAAGGCGTTCGGCGGTTTTCCGTCCGATACCTGGTATTTTGATAAGAAAATCAATCGATCCATTCACAATAGCCTGCTTTAATTCCGGCAAGGAACTGCCTGACAGAATAGTCATGGCCATTTTGGGGCCAATTCCGGAAATAGAAATCAGCATTCTGAACAAATCGCGCTCTTCTTCGCTCCAAAACCCGTACAAAGCCTGCGCATCTTCACGGACAACAAAATGCGTCAAAAGTTTTACCGTGTCGCCCAAAACCGGAAGCTGTCCAAAGGTTGAGACGGGGATTTGAACCAAATACCCGACACCATTAACATCAATGACTGCGGAGGTCGGATTTTTTTCAGTCAATTTCCCGGACAAGTATTGATACATACTATTTCTTTTGCCTTTCAGCGACAACGCTTTCCCAAGTTCTCTTTCCCGCAGTTTTTACACCGGATAAATGACGGGAATTATGAAAATGACAAATCGCAACTGCCAGCGCGTCCGCGCTGTCAGCCTGAGGAGCTTTCGTGAGTTTAAGCAGTGATTTGATCATAAATTGGATCTGCTCTTTAGTTGCCTGGCCGTTTCCAGAAAGAGATTTTTTAACCTGCGTTGGGAGGTATTCTACCACGGGCAGGCCTTCTTCGGAAGCCGCAAGCATGGCACACGCCCGGGCTTCTCCAATTTTAACCGTTGCCCGGATATCTTTAGCATAAAAAACATCTTCTAAAGCTAAAACGTCGGGCTGATGCTCTTTAATAATTTGCCGCAGGGAACGGTAAATATAAACAAGCTTTTGGGCAATTTTAAGTGTGGGGCTAAGATGGATGGTTTCAGAATGGATCAAGCGATACTCTGAACCTTTGATTTCGATGACGCCTGCGCCAGTGCGCTGAGTTCCCGGATCAACCCCGAGAATGCGCATCAACTAAGTTCCTTCATCACTTCATCAGGGATATCGAAATTAGCGTAGACATTCTGAACGTCATCATGGTCTTCAAGCGTTTCGATAAGATTCAAGACCGCGCGCGCGCTTGACGCTGAAAGCGGCGCCAGGTTTTTTGGGATCATCGTCACTTGGGCTGACTCAAAAGGAATCTTCGCTTTATCGAGCGCTTCTTTGACCGCGTCTAAATCATGAGGACCCGTGGTAATTTCATATTTATCATCCGCGGTCTGCATATCCTCAGCCCCCGCGGAAATAGCAGCTTCCATCACCGCGTCTTCTTTCGCTGCATTTTTATTCACCGCGATCAGTCCCTTTTTCTCAAAAATCCAGGCCACGGAACCCGCTCCCGCCATACTGCCCATCCCTTTGGTAAAAATACTGCGGATTTCAGCCGCTGTTCTATTTTTATTATCCGTAAGGCACTGCACAAGAATGGCCGCGCCGTCAGGGCCATAACCTTCATAGGTCACTTCTTCATAAACAACGCCTTCTAGTTCGCCCGTTCCCTTTTTGACTGCGCGGTCAATGTTATCCGCCGGCATATTTGCCGCCTTTGCAGTCGAAATGGCCGTGCGTAAACGTGGGTTGGCATTCAAATCACCGCCCCCCATTTTTGCCGCAACTGTAATTTCTTTGATAATCTTTGTAAAAATCTTTCCGCGCTTCGCGTCTACCGCGGCTTTTTTATGCTTAATCGTTGCCCATTTTGAATGCCCTGACATTTTCCGCTCCTCTAATAGTTTCAGCCACGAGAATAACATCCTTCATAGCTTGTATTTGATGAACTCTTATAATATCAATTTTTTTTAATACGGCTGCTGTCACTACCGCGGCGGTTCCCCATCCGCGTTCACCCGGTCCGCGACCGGTAATTTTTCCGATGAACGACTTCTCTGAGGGTCCGGCTAAAACCGGGAAGCCTAAATCATGAAACTTTTCAAGCTGCGCGATTAATTCCACATTCTGTTCCGCGGTTTTTGCGAAACCAATACCGGGATCAACCACAATTTGATCCGGTAAAATTCCGGCGTCTAAAGCGGTCCGGACCGACTCGCGGAGTTCCCTCAAGACATCTTCGACAACATCTCGGTAAACAGCTTTTTCCTGCATCGTTTCAGGATTTCCGCGCCGGTGCATAAGCACAATTCCGGCGCCGGAAGACCGGACAAGCTCTGCCATCTTAGGGCCTGAATCTTTCAGACCGCTCACGTCGTTAATGATGTGCGCGCCTTCGCGTAAACACGCTTCAGCGACTTCAGGTTTTGTCGTATCAATTGAAATAATTATTTCGTTGCAGCTGCGAATATTTTTTAGGACCGGCAAAATCCGGTTTAATTCTTCCGCTATGCTTACCGGCTTAGCGCCAGGCCTTGTGGACTCTGCGCCTAAATCAATAATATGAGCGCCTTCGCTTATGATTTCTTTGGCTCGGGAGAGCGCTTTTTGCGGGTCAAGATACTGACCGCCGTCCGAAAATGAGTCGGGTGTCAGATTGAGTATTCCCATAATCGCCGTTTGATCCAGCGGAAAATTTCCGCCGCGGATCTTCCACGACTTCTTCATAAATCACGGCAGAAAGAGGTCTGGCTTCGTGATTTCTTCCAAACCGAGAAGATCTTTGACCTCTTGACCATCGATAACTTCCCGTTCCAATAGGGTTTTGGCGAGCAGCAAAATTTTATCTTTGTGCTTTGTCAAAATTTCTTTCGCGCGCGCATAGCAGTTATCTGTAATTTGTTTAACCTCTTCATCAATCAAAGCGATGGTCTTCTCAGACAGAAATTCTTTTTCTTCGCGGACAACAGTTCCCAATTTCTTACTCATACCAAGCCGGCAAATCATTTGCTCAGCCTGACGCGTGGCTTGCTGAAAATCTCCGTAAGCCCCCGAAGTAATCCGGTTAAACATAATTTCCTCAGAAACTCTTCCGCCTAGAGCGACCGTGATCTCGTTCAGCATCTCATCCTCAGTGTGCAAATATTGATCCTCTGCGGGTGGATGAAATGTATAACCCAGCGCGTGCGGTCCTCGGGGAATAATCGACACTTTCTGCAGAGGATTCGTTCCCCATGTCAGCAGCAAAGCCAAAATCGCGTGTCCCGATTCATGAACCGCGACCACTTCGCGGTCTTTCTTAGGAATAATGCGGCTCTTGCGTTCAGGCCCCATCGCCACGCGTTCAATCGCCTCAAGCAGTTCCTGCTGAGGCACCAAAGTTTTATTGCGGCGGGCGGCAAGCAGCGCGGCTTCATTCACAAGATTCGCCAAATCCGCTCCGGAAAACCCGGGCGTTTGGCGCGCGACTTTTTGTAAATCGGCCGAAGGATCTAATTTAATTCCCCGGATATGAACGCGCAAAATTTCTTCGCGCCCCTTAATATCCGGACGGTCCACAACAACCTGACGGTCAAAACGCCCGGGACGAAGCAATGCGGGATCCAAAACATCGGGACGGTTCGTAGCACCTATAATGATTACTCCCGCTTGAGTATCAAATCCATCCATCTCAACCAGAAGCGCGTTCAATGTTTGTTCGCGTTCTTCATGCCCGCCGCCAAAACCAGCTCCATGGCGCTGGCGTCCGATCGCGTCAATTTCATCAATAAAAATAATCGCGCCTCGGCCGCTTTGCTTGGATGCCTTTTTCCCCTGCTCAAAAAGATCGCGCACGCGCGCCGCGCCGACTCCAACAAACATTTCAACAAAGTCAGAACCGCTGATGGAATAAAAAGGAACTTCCGCTTCACCCGCAACCGCTTTAGCGAGCAAAGTCTTGCCGGTTCCCGGAGGGCCCATGAGCAAAACGCCTTTGGGGATACGCCCGCCAAGCATCGTAAATTTTGAAGGTTCTTTCAAGAACTCAATGATTTCCGCGAGCTCATCTTTGGCTTCTTCAACGCCGGCGACATCTTTAAAGGTAACGCGCATTTTCTCACCGGCTAATTTCGCGCGTGACTTGGAAAATGAAAAAATCTTTCCGCCGCCCTGCTGAACACCGCGGTAAACAAAAAACCAGAAAAAAAGAATCAGCAGAACAACCGGCATCACGGAATAAATGAGATTGCGCCAAAAAAGCTGGGGAGGATTAATCGTAAAACTCGGAACGTTTTTCCGCAATGTGGGAATAAGGTCCATATCATTCATCGGAACAGTCACCTGAAAATAGGAGCCTGATTTCAGTTTTCCACGGATGACATCTTCGACTAATTCGCAGGAAACAATTTCTCCGGTTGCGGGATTATTGTTTACCATTTGAAAAAACTCGGAATAAGGAACTTTTTTGACTTCCATGGTCGGAAAGACAAAAAGCTGCAGAATGACAAAGAAGACAAGCGGAATTAAAAAGAGAGCGGCCAGCCTTTTACGTTCCGGATCCTCTCCTTTTTTGGGAGATTTGCCACTGTTTGATGAGGTTAAATTTTTCTTAAGTTCAGCCATAATATTGAGTTACCGCCTATTAGAGGTGAAGGAGGGATATATTATCACCCTGTCCCTAAGAGTGCAAACTCCTTCTGGGTGGTCTTTTATAGAGCTTTATCCCGGCAGGGGTCAATTCCATTTCCAACTCTCTAGGAAGAGAAACTCGGGTTTTCGGTCTGTTTAAATGGCCTTGCAGCCTTTCCCAAGCTTCAAAGTTCATCCCGGCATCTTTATCTAAAGTTTTAAGCGCCCGGTCAAGAATCCGGTATTGCACTGGTTTAGGGGATTTGGCAAAACGCTGCCTCCGCAGCTCTAAAATTCCGGCTTTCTTTTTTCTAAAAATGCTTGCCCAAAGCTTTTCTTCAAGTTCAAGCATCCAATCCTGTTCATCAGAAATAATCGCCGGAATCCTCGCAATGGCCTGAACAACCCCAGGATTAAACTCTTTTTCAAGCCAAGGCATGAGTTTTTGGCGGATGCGGCTTCGCAGAAACCGGGATGAGGCATTGGTGTTATCGGTGCGGAAAGAGATTCGGCTTTCTTTAAGAAAAGTTTCAATTTCCCGTCTTGTAAACGGCAAAAGCGGCCGGATAAAATTCGCGGCACCCATTTTCATTTTTGGGCGGATCCCAAGAAGCCCCCTTGTCCCCGTCCCCTGCAGCACCCGCATCAGAACGGTTTCCGCCTGATCATTTTGATGATGCGCCAAAGCAATTTTACAAATTTTTCTTTTGGCTGAGGCCGTTATAAAAAAATCAAACCTTGCTTCACGCGCTGATTCCTCCAGCGATTTCTTACTTTTCGCTTTCAATGATTGTTTGGGATTTCCCAAAACAAAAGGAACGTGGAATCTCTTCGCCAAATTACGGACAAAACGGGCGTCACCCTCCGCAGCTTTTCCCCTCAGCTGATGGTTAAAGTGAAGCAATCCTATCTTAACCTTCCAGGATTTACGCAGCGGCACCATCAAATGAAAGAGCGCGACAGAATCCGGACCGCCCGAGCAGGCAATCCAGACAGTCTCCCCGGGGCTGATTAACCCGCTTGCTTTTAAATGATTTTCGAACCGTCCCTGAAATGAAGTCACTATGCGCCTCTTTGGAGCTTTGGAGAAAAGATATGACAAAAACATAAAGTGGCGGGGGGGAGGATCGAACTCCCGACAGCAGGCTTATGAGTCCTGTGCTCTACCAACTGAGCTACCCCGCCGAATATGACTGAAGATATGATCGCAGGAGTAAAAAACGCGAGCGCCGTGCACAATTTTTAAATTGTGACGGCGCGGAAAAAATAAGTGAGCCCGGATGGATTTGAACCATCGACACCATCATTAAAAGTGATGTGCTC
>CAZEFF010000034.1:0-8813 GCA_964511315.1 uncultured bacterium
ACATCGGAGGGGGGGGGATTTGAACCCCCGGTACCGCTTTTCAACAGTACAACGGTTTAGCAAACCGTCGCCTTAAACCGGGCTCGGCCACCCCTCCCAAATGAGCACACAATTTACGGAACGCAGTGAACATAAGTTGTGTGTGCGAATTTGTCCCGCGTTCTTTGCGGGATGAACGATTTTTATAATTCTAAAAACGGGCGGTTATATTACCCGCCCGATGAACAAAAAACCACAAATTTAACTGGTTAAACGAGAAACGGCTGCAGGGCTTTAGGGAATTCGACCTTTCCTTCCGCTGTTTGAAAATTCTCAAGCAGGCAAAGAACTGTTCGCGCGAGCGCGACACCTGATCCGTTTAAGGTATATACATATTCTAATTTTTTTGTCGCCTCACGGCGGAATCGGATATTCATCCGGCGCGCCTGAAAATCTCCAAAAACACTGCAGCTGGAAACCTCAAACCACTTCTGGGTCCCGGGAGCCCAAACTTCCAAGTCATAACACTTTGCTGAGGAGAAACTCATATCCCCGCTGCCAAGCAACACAACGCGGTAAGGAAGTTCGAGCAGCTGTAAAATCGCCTCCGCGTTCGCGGTAAGCGATTCAAGTTCTTTAGATCCGTCTTCGGGTTTTACAAACTTCACCAGTTCAATTTTATCGAATTGATGCACCCGTGAAAGCCCGCGAGTATCTTTTCCGTAAGTTCCCGCTTCACGGCGAAAGCATGGCGTATACGCTGTAAAATAAACGGGGAGATCTTTTTCTTCGAGTGTTTCATCGCGCAATAAATTTGTCACCGGAACTTCAGCGGTCGGAATAAGAAAAAAATCTTCGTCGCGGAGTTTATACATATCTTCTTCAAACTTCGGCAGCTGCCCCGTTCCCGTCATTGACGCGCGGTTAACGAGAGTCGGCGGCCACATTTCCTGATATCCATGTTTTGAGGTATGGACTGACAGCATAAAATTAATGAGTGCGCGCTGAAGCTTCGCACCAAAACCCTGATACACAGGAAATCCCGCGCCGGTTAATTTCGCTCCCCGCTCCATCGAAATCCAGCCAAGTTTATTCGCAATATCCAAATGATCCTTAGGCTGATACGGAAATTTTTTGGGTTCACCCCATGTCCGAACCACTTTATTCCCCTCTACCCCCTTAGCTACAGGGACATCAGACAAAGGTAGATTTGGGATATTATATATCAAAATATCTATTTTTGATGTGTATTCACCCACCTTATCATCAATTTCCTTTATTTTTTGGGATATTGACTTCATAGAGGCAATTAAGGCATCCGCTTGGGCAGTTTGGCCTGACTTTTTAAAAGTCACCACCTGATCGTTAGCCGTATTGCGCTGGGATTTTAAATCTTCGACTTCTTTTAGGAGGGAACGCCGCTCAGCATCAAGAACAAGCAAAGCATCAAGGTCAAACTTGGCGTTTTTCGCTTCAAGACCCTTACGGACAAGGTCCGTGTTTTCGCGGATCCACTTCAGATCAAGCACAGCCGTCTATCTCCTTACTTCTTTTTTTTCTTTTCCTTTTTATTATCGTCATCGTCTTCTTCATCAAGGAGATCCAACTGCGGTGCCGAAGCGCTTTGCTCATCATCATCTTTTTCAACCACACGGGCCGCGGCAGCAACCTTGTGTCCGTCTTTTAAACGAATCACGCGTACGCCTTGCGCGTTGCGGCCGGAGGTGCGGATTTGATTCACGGGACAGCGGACAACCATCCCGCCGGTCGTAACAATCACAAGCTCATCTTCTTCGCTGACCGTCAGCACATTAACTACTTTTCCATTCTTCGCGGTCACCTTAACATTGATAATCCCTTTGCCGCCGCGTGTTTGAATTCGGTATTCTTTAAACTTTGTCTTCTTTCCGAATCCAAGCTCGGTCACGCTAAGCGCGGTGGCTTCTTTATCCACAACTTCCATCGCGATGATTTCATCTTTTTTATCAATATTCATACCGCGGACACCGGAAGCCGTGCGCCCCATATCGCGCACATCTTCTTCATTAAAGCGGATCGCTTTGCCGGAACTTGTCGCCAAAAAGATTTCGTCCTTACCGCTCGTAATTTTGCAGGAAACAAGTTCATCTTTGTCGCGAAGTGAGATCGCGTTAATGCCTGTGGAGCGCGGACGCGAATATTGAATCAGGTTGGTTTTCTTGATCACGCCGTTTTTAGTGACCATGACCACATATTGTTTGTCGCTGTATTCCTTCACTTGAAGGAAGCTCGAAACCACTTCGTTTTGTCCGAGCGCGAGAAAATTCACAATCGCTTTTCCCTTGGCCTGACGAGACGCCTGGGGAATCTCATAAGCCTTGCGCCAAAAGCACCGGCCTTTATTGGTAAAAAACATGATCGTGTCATGCGTGGAAGATAAAAACATGTGCTCCACGAAATCATCGTCATCTTTCATGCCGCCGCCAGTCACACCCGTCCCGCCGCGCTTTTGCTTGCGGTACATGGACACAGGAATGCGCTTGATATAACCTTGGCGCGACATCGTAATGAGCACATCTTCTTCAGCGATCAAATCTTCGATATCAATATCGCCTTCATCCGCGACAATCTGCGTGCGCCGTTCATCGCCGTATTTTTTAGCGATTTCCTGCGATTCAGCCAAAATAATGTCCAAAACTTTTTTACGGCTTTTAAGAATCGCCTTGAGATTTTCGATTTTCTTGATAAGTTCTAAATATTCTTCATCGATTTTTTCGCGTTCAAGAGCTGTTAGGCGCTGAAGCTGCATTTCTAAAATCGCCTGCGCCTGAACTTCGGAAAGTTTAAAGTTATCGAGCAAGCCCTGCTTCGCGGCTTCGGGGCTTTTTGAAGAACGGATGACCTTGATCACTTTATCAAGGTTCGCGATCGCGATTTTCAAACCCTCAAGAATATGCGCGCGTTTTTCAGCCTTATCGAGTTCGAACCGCGTTCTGCGCATCACGATTTCAACGCGGAACTCGATGAACTGTTCGATCATCTGCTTAAGATTTAAAACTCTCGGCTGGCCTTCCACAAGCGCGAGCATAATCACACCGAATGTTTCCTGCATCTGCGTGTGCTTATAGAGCTGATTCAGAATAATCTGCGGAACCGCGTCTTTTTTAAGCTCCACCACAACGCGCATGCCGTCACGGTCCGATTCATCGCGAATATCGCTGATGCCTTCGATTTTTTTATTTTCAACAAGACCCACAATCGACTGAATGAGGTTGGTTTTATTCACCTGGTATGGAATTTCGGTGATAATGATGGCTTCTCTTTTATTTCTGCTCATTTCAATCGCGGCTTTCGCGCGGATCACAACGCGTCCGCGTCCGGTTTCAAAAGCGGACTTAATCCCTTCGCGGCCAAGAATGGAACCGCCGGTTGGAAAATCAGGGCCTTTCACAACCTTCATGAGTTCTTTAATCGTAATCGCCGGATTTTCAATGGTTGCCGCGATCGCGCCGACAATTTCTTTTAAATTATGCGGAGGGATATTCGTGGCCATACCGACAGCGATACCGCTCGATCCGTTAACGAGCAAATTCGGAATTTTCGCGGGAAGCACCAGCGGCTCTTCGAGGGAACCGTCAAAGTTCGCGGTATAATCAACTGTATTTTTATCAATATCTTCTAAAAGTTCATTTGCAACCGCGTCGAGACGGGCTTCTGTGTAACGCATCGCGGCCGCGTTATCGCCGTCAATCGACCCAAAGTTTCCCTGCCCATCCACGAGCGGATATCTCAGCGAGAAATCCTGAACCATACGGACAAGCGTTTCATAAACGGCTGCATCGCCGTGAGGATGGTATTTTCCGAGCACTTCTCCGACAATACGCGCGGATTTTTTATAAGCACGGTTATGGGCAAGGCCCAAATCATTCATCGCGTAAAGAATGCGGCGATGAACAGGCTTCAAGCCGTCGCGGACATCCGGCAGCGCGCGGCCGACAATGACTGACATCGCGTAGTCAATGTAAGAGTGCCGCATCTCATCTTCGATGGGCTTAAGAACAATTTTTTCATTCATGGCGTATAAATTTTGATCGTCTGCCATTGGTATGACCTTTCTGTTTTAAAAAACTTTTATCGTGTCATTGCGAGGAGCGCTTTTTGCGACGAAGCAATCTGGTTTCAAAAACAGATTGCCGCGCTCCCTTCGGTCGCTCGCAATGACAGTTATATTCTTAAATATCAAGATTTCGAACGGCGCGGGCATGACGTTCGATAAATAAACGCCGAGGTTCTACCTGATCGCCCATAAGTACGGTAAAGACCTGATCCGCTTCAACCACATCATCCAAAGTCACGCGGACAACCGTGCGCGTTCCTGGATCCATAGTCGTTTCCCAAAGCTGCTGAGGATTCATTTCCCCGAGACCCTTATAACGCTGAATGTTCAGCCCTTCTTTCGCGTGTTCTTTTGTCCACGCGAGCGCTTCACCCAAAGATTTCACATTAAGCATCAGCTTGTCTGTTCCGATTTCGAAAAGCTGATCATCGCGCAGAATATATTCATCCACTTCCAAATCAAATTTCGCTAAGCGCTTTTGCGCCTTTTCAAGTTCTTTTGCTTCAGGAATTTCGATCCATTCATAAGGATCCGGTTCCGTGGGCGACGGAAGATCGTCTTCCTCTTTTTCTTCTTTCTTTCCCTTAGCCCCTTTTTCAGGCTTGCCCTTCGGTTTTTCGGGTTCTTCTTCTTTTGTTTTCTTGCCGAAGCGGGACTCAAAACTTTTCCGTTCGTCTTCGGAATAAAGAAACGCTTCGAACCGGTCCTGCGGAATTCTTAGAAGGAAAGGAGGAAATCCTTTTTTCTTATCACGCGCGGCGAAATATTTATCCATATGAATGCCTTTGCGCGCCATCGAGTTTTCCAAATCATCGATTGCTTGGATCAAATCAAGCAGCTCTTTAAGATCCTTGCCCGTGATCGCGCCCTTAGCTTTCGCTTTTTTGAATTTCACATTTTCAATCCCAAGATTAAGCAGGATTTCGTTCAGCTTGTCTTCAGATTGAATATATTCTTCATGTTTTCCGCGTTTGATTTTATAAAGCGGCGGCTGAGCGATATAAACATGCCCGCCTTCGATAAGCTTTCTCATTTGGCGGTAGAAGAAAGTGAGAAGCAGCGTGCGGATATGACTTCCGTCAACGTCGGCGTCGCACATAAGAATAATTTTGTGATAACGCAGTTTCTCGAGATTAAATTCCGCCTCAATCCCCGCGCCAATCGCGGTGATAATGGTTCGAATTTCCTCGTTGGAAAGCACCTTATCGATACGCGCTTTTTCTACGTTGATAATTTTACCGCGCAAAGGAAGAATGGCTTGAAAGCGCCGGTCACGGCCTTGTTTCGCTGAACCGCCGGCCGAATCTCCTTCGACCAGATAAAGCTCGGTGTTTTTCGGATCTTCATCAGAACAGTCAGCCAGTTTTCCGGGAAGCGACGCGGATTCTAAAGCGCCTTTCCGGCGTGTCAGTTCGCGCGCCTTTCGGGCCGCTTCGCGCGCGCGCAGCGCGAGAGTTGCTTTTTCAATGATCTTATTGGCAATCGGAGGATTTTCTTCGAAGAAATTATTCAGACCTTCGTAAACGACAGAATAAACAATCCCTTCCACTTCTCCGTTTCCAAGTTTTGTTTTGGTTTGCCCTTCGAACTGAGGCTGCGGAACTTTGACGCTAATGACCGCGGCCAATCCTTCGGTCAAATCGTTACCGGTCAGCATGCCTTCAATGCCTTTTAACAAGTCTTTCGATTTCGCGTACTGATTACTCGCGCGGGTTAGCGCGGTACGGAAACCGCTCAAATGCGTTCCGCCTTCCACCGTATTAATGTTATTGGCGAACGCGAAAACTTCTTCATTGTAAGCGTCGTTATATTGAAGCGAAACTTCGACTTCGATGCCGTCTTTTGATTTGTCGACGTAAAAAATTTTCTTGTGAAGAGGAACTTTGTTGCGGTTTATATATTCGATGAATTCTGAGATTCCGCCTTTGTAAAGAAAAGTGTGTTCCTTCTTTTCTTTTTTCACGCGTTCATCTCGGATAATAATTTTGATGCCTTTATTTAGGAAGGCGAGTTCGCGAAGACGGTTTGAAAGAATGTCGTAGCTGAATTCTACCGTATCAAAAATTTCTTTGTCGGCCATGAAAGTCACGGAGGTTCCCGTTTCTTTCGCTTTACCGATCACTTCGACTTTACTGGTCGGCTTTCCCTTTTTATAAGTCTGCTTATGAATTTTTCCGTCGCGCTTAACCTCAACTTCACACCACTCTGAAAGCGCGTTAGTCACTGAAACACCGACTCCGTGAAGACCGCCCGAAACCCGGTAAGATTTATTATCGAATTTGCCGCCGGCATGGAGCGTGGTCATAACCACTTCGAGGGCAGATTTTTTTTGTCCCTTGTGTTCATCAACAGGAATACCGCGGCCATTGTCGGTCACTTTAATACTGCCGTCATTTTCCATTATAACTTCTACAAAATCGGCATGCCCCGCCAAAGCCTCGTCGATCGAGTTGTCGACAACTTCATACACCAAGTGATGGAGGCCGCGCGCGGTGGTGTCGCCAATATACATACCCGGCCGCTTACGGACCGCTTCAACACCCTCTAAAACCTGAATCGACGATGAGTCATACCCGCCGGTAACTTTTTTTGGATTTTCTTTTTCTTCTTTTCCCGCTTTTGCCATTTTTATTTCTCCAGCCCTGGAAGGCATTAAAACCTCTTTACCTGAGTTGGCCTACCCGGATCCAAACAGCTTTCACTGTTTTTTCTCCAAGTACGGCTTGCGAACGTTTTAAAATTGTTTGTTTATACTTTTGGCTTAATTCAAATGCTAAAACTGATTGATCCGTCCACACGCACAAATCACCTTTGGCGCTTAAGGTGGGCCGGGTTCGTGCCGCAAATTTAGGACCCACGATAGATTCCCATTTATCAAGCAGGAGAATTCTATTTTGCTTTTCGGGTTCCTGAAGACTTCGAAGGACTTGCGGCAGAATCTCTCGAAGATTTTCCATTCATTAATTAAGCTGCATCGGCATCACAACGTATAAATAACCGTCTTTGCCTTTTACCAATCCCGGCTTATCCGAATCGGTAAGTGAAAATGAAACCATATCCATATCTAAATTTTTAAGCACATCGATTAAATAATGCGGATTAAAACCGATTGCTAAATCTCCGCCCTTAACGTCCGCACCGAGCTCCTCTTTCGCTTCGCCTAAATTAGGAGAGCGCGAAGAAACGAGGATTTTTCCTTTTATAAAATCGAGCTTCACCGCGGGTGAATCGGGGGATGTTAAAAGTGATGTCCGACGGATAGCTTGCAGCAACTCTTCCCTATTCGATGAGGATGTTATCTTTTCATCCTTCGGGATGACTTGTTCATAATTCGGAAAATGTCCTTCGATCAACCGAGAAACTAAGAATGTTTGGCCCATATTAAAAATTACCTGGTTTTGTGATGGAATAATTTGAACCGTTCCTTCCCAGGTCAGCATTTTTAAAAGTTCCTGAACAGCTTTCATCGGAACAATCATATCGAAACTTTTTCCCGTCGGATTCGTAAATGTTTTTTCAATGAACGCGAGCCGACGTCCGTCGGTGGCCACAAAACGCATTTTATTTCCCTTCACAGAAACGAGAACCCCATTTAACACATAACGGGTTTCATCATAAGAAATAGCAAAAGATGTGAGGGAAAAACTTTCGCGAACAACCGCTTGGTCCATTTCTATCGCGTTTTCTGCGGACCATTCCGGAAGTTTAGGATAATCCTCTTTGGATAATCCCATAATTTTAAAATAAGCTTTTCCAGCCTTGATATTTACGGCATTATTTTTCGCAACTATAATTTCAATCTCTCCGTCCGGCAGCTCTCTTATAATTTCATATAATTTTTTTGCTGGTACTGTGATACTTCCTTCTTTTTCAATTTTTACAGGAATCGCGGTAGATATTCCCACCTCTAAATCTGTTCCAATAAGTGAAAGCGTTCCGTTTTTGTTTGTTTCTAATAAAATATTCCCAAGAATAGGTAAAGTATTGGCTTTTTGAGAAGTGACACCACCTACCCAATTAACCGCTTTAAGAAAACTACCTTTATCCGCAATGATTTCCACAACTTCACCCCTTCCTAGTATAGGTCTATTATATTAACAAAACAGTCGTCGTAATAATAGGCTTTGTTTATATGTGTATAACTTATGTAAATTGTTTATTGGTAATTATTTAAGTTAATAAATCCCTGTGTATAAAATTACGCCTTTTTCAACAGATCTTTAATATCATCCACAAGCCGGCGTGTTTCCGGGTTTGTTTCATACTCTTTGTTAATCTTATTAAAGGCGTGAAGCACGGTTGTATGATCTCTACCCCCAAAATATTCACCGATATCCGGTAGTGAATGAGAGGTTAGACGGCGGATCAGATACATCGCGATTTGACGCGGCCTTGCAACAGCCCGATTTCTCCGTTTAGATCTAAGGTCAGAAACCTTTAAGCGGAAAAAATCCGCCGTCACCTGCTGTACTCTTTCAATGCTAATTTTTTGTTCTTCTTCTTTTAAAGAATCTCTCAGAATTTCTTGAGCTAGCTTCAAATCAATGGGTTGAGCCGTAAGGGTGCAATACGCGACAACCCGAATAAGAGCGCCTTCAAGTTCGCGGATATTCGATTTGATTTTACTGGCAATAAAATAGGCCACATCATCAGGAACTTCAACCGTCTCTTTTTCCATTTTCTTTTTTAGAATCGCCACGCGAGTTTCAAAGTCAGGCGGCTGAATGTCAGTGACAAG
>CAZEFF010000034.1:8823-19574 GCA_964511315.1 uncultured bacterium
ACAAGCCCCCAGCCGAAGCGCGAAACAAGCCGTTCTTCAAGGCCAGGAATTTCTTTTGGAGGCCGGTCACTTGAAACAACGATCTGTTTATGAGCGTCATAAAGCGTGTTAAAGGTGTGGAAAAACTCTTCCTGGGTCGCTTCCTTTTCTGCGATAAAGTGAATATCATCAATCAACAAAAGGTCCAAATTCCTATATTTGGCGCGGAATTGCTGGGTGGTGCGTGTTTGAATCGCGGAGATAAGCTGATTTGTAAATTTCTCGCTCGACATATAAAGAACTTTGAATCCGGGGTTTCTTTTTTTGATTTCGTGCGCGATCGACTGCATGAGATGGGTTTTTCCAAGCCCCACAGGGCCGTAAATAAAAAGAGGATTATATTGTCTCGCGGGCGCCTGGCAGACGGCCAAAGCCGCTGCATGCGCGAAGCGGTTACCTGGACCGATCACAAAATCATCAAAGGTATAACGCGTATTGAGTTCGATTTCGCGGGCATCGGAAACCACGCGGTTTCTGGCGACAGGATCCAAGGCCGGCTGTTCAGGAGCGGTTTTGGGTTTTTCCACCACAAGGTATTTAATTCCCCGTCGGCTTCCCAAAACTTCTTCCGCCGCGCTTGTTAATAGATTTTCGTAATGATCTTTAAGCCACTGCCCATAATATTGATCAGGGACAGAAAGAGTGATTTGAGCGGCATCAAAATCAGTGCATTTAACAAGCTCAAACCAGGTTTTAAAAGATTGCTCGCTCAATTCTCTTTGGAGAATCGAACGCATTTTGCCCCAGGTTTGGACAAGATCCTCAGCTTTTTTTATGAGCTCAGGGCGGATGGTGGAAGTGTCGGTCGAAGATGATTTAAAGTTATCCACAGATAATCAACATGTTTGTTAATAACTATATTAATATAAACATATATAAACAATAGACTTACATATTTTATATTAAATAAATACTTAAAAAATAAACAGCATAATAACAGACTATCAAGGGCGAAATTAGCGCCCAAACCATAGCCCAAGCATTCTACACGCACGCCTAAAAAAGTCTAGCCCCGTTTTATAAGCACACCTATTTAGAATAAATTCTCGTTAAAAAAGGGTCTGTTCCCAGACTATTTGACAGTCCCCCAGATTTTGTTATAATCCCCGACGTGAAAAGAACTTATCAGCCTTCCAAAAGAAAAAGAAGAAACAAGCACGGTTTCCTCGCACGCACGCGCACCAAGGGCGGCCGCAAGGTTCTCCAGCGGCGGCGTAAAAAAGGCAGAAAACGGCTCATAGCCATTTACGGCGCCTAACCACTTGCGCGTATTTAGGTTTCTCTAAAGCAACCCTTTAAGGAATCTTTTCTATGAGTGAGCGTCTTCTCCCTGAACAGAGGATTCGCAAGAAACTCGTTTTCGATGCTATTTTTAAGCAAGGGCGCCGTGTGACCGGAACCTATTTAAATCTTTGGACTTATGACGGTCCGGAGATAAAAAAATCGAGTCATCGGCCGCAAATTGCGATTATGGTGAGCCGGAAAGTCAGTTTACGCGCGAATCAGAGAAATTTGTGGAAACGGCGCATTCGGGAAGCATTTCGCAGGCAGCAAGGCGAGTGGAAACAAGGCGCGGCATTTCTTTTTCAAGCCAGACCGTTAAAAAAAGTACCGCTTTACAGTGAAATTAAAGAAGAAGTTTTCAAGTTAATCAAAAAATCCGGCGGTTTGAAGTGAAAGAAATATCGTTAAATCTCATTCATTTATATAAGAAGCTCGTTTCACCTTGGATGGGTCACAATTGCCGCTTTTATCCGACATGCTCGGATTATGCCCATCAGGCGATTCGTGAAAAAGGATTTGTGTCCGGATTTAATCTTTCTTTAAAACGCATTCTCAAATGTCACCCACTTCATCCCGGAGGCTTTGACCCCGTTGAGCGATAAAAACTCTTCTCAGAATAATTATATTTTAGCTTTCGTTCTTTCGATGCTGATCCTAATCGGCTATCAGTATATTTTGCGTTTAACCGCTCCGCATAAATCCGCAGCCGCGGAATCAGAATCAGCGTCTGAAACGCTATCTGCCGGCGCTTCCGCATCCGCTGAAGAAATTAAAAAAAATGGTTCCATAGAACCGCTTAAAAATCCAGAGTCTTATTCCATCACGAATCATTTTTATGAAGCTGAATTTTCTACTCTTGGCGGAACGGTCACAAAACTTATTTTTAAAGGCGATGAAGGAAAGCGGGTAATCACCGGGGCTTCGCTTTTTGAAGGCGGCCCTCTTGAAGCCGGAAGTTTCGGGCTTCGATTTACCAATGAAGACGCGGATTTATCCCGCACCGTTTTTTCCCGCGGAGAAACAGATAGCCAAGATTTGAGTGAAAGATTTGTTTATGAACGCGCGGGTCAATACCGCGTTGAAAAGCGTTACCGGTTTGACAATCACAAACCCGTAATTTATTTGGACGTAACAATCGAAAACTTATCAGATATCGAAAAACATTTTCCCATCGAGCTGAATTACGGAATTAATTATGATGCGGCGGACAAGGTTAATCTGCATCACGCCGGCGCGGCTGTTTTATCGGAAAAAATTGAATCCGCCGACGTAAATAAAATCGCGAAAAAGGGATATCCTATTTCAAAGCCGCTTCATTGGGCCGGAGTTTACCGAAAATATTTTACCGTGATCGTAAAACCGGAAGCGCAGACTATCAGCGCTGACGCGCACGCTGATGGAAAAACCCTGATGGGATATCTCCGAAATGAACCCTTAACAGTCGCGCCTCACGCGAAAATAAATACCGAGTTTTTAATCTACGCCGGCCCTCAAAAATATGAAACCCTCAAAAGCTTTGATCAGGGTTTCGAAGACATGCTTTCAAGAGGTGTTTTTGGGCTTTTTAAAATTTGGCTTTTAATCGGTCTTAAATTTTTAAATCAATTCACACATAATTTTGGCTGGGCGATCATTCTGCTGACACTTCTGATTAAAGGATTGTTCACTCCTCTCACGCATTTGAGTTTTGAATCGATGAAGAAGATGCAGGCTTTGCAGCCCAAACTCAAGTCTCTGCAGGAACGCTATAAAAATGACGCGCAAAAATTAAATAAAGAGATGATGGAGCTTTATAAGCGCAATAAAGTGAACCCGATGATGGGGTGCCTTCCCATTCTTATGCAGGTGCCGATTTTTATCGCGTTCAACCAAGTTTTCGGCGAAACGATTGAGCTGAAAGGCGCGCCGTTTATAGGCTGGATACGTGATTTATCGGAACCGGACCGGTTTTTTTCACTTCCGTTTACGCTGCCATTTTTAGGAAACGCGATCCACCTGCTGCCGATTTTAATGATTGGCTCGATGGTTTGGCAGCAGAAATTAACTCCTCAAGCGGGATCAACTCCGGAACAGACAAAAATGATGAGCTTTATGCCCATCATTTTTGGGTTCATGTTTTATTCCATGCCCTCGGGGCTGGTGCTTTACTGGTTTGTGAATAATATGCTTTCGATTATTCACCAAACGATCGTAAAGCGCATGATTGTTGTGGTTCATCACGAAGACCGGGAATAATCCCCGCTCTTCATTGGCCGCAAAAAAAATTCTTTTTTCCGCGTTAAAAAACTTCCCGGTTTAATTTTAAAACGCGGAACCTTTAATCTATGAATCATTCAAAAAAATACTCTGCCATTATTGTCGGCGCGGGACACGCGGGCGTTGAGGCTTCGCTCGCGATTGCGCGGGCGGGCCATTCTGTTTTGCTTTTAACAATGGATATTGATTCCATCGCTAAAATGTCATGCAATCCCGCGATCGGCGGTTTGGCCAAAGGCCACATGGTGCGCGAAATCGACGCTCTTGGCGGCGAAATGGGTTTAGCAACGGACGCGACCGGCATTCAATTTAGAATGCTTAATCAATCCAAAGGTCCGGCCGTTTGGGCGCCGCGCGCGCAATGCGATAAAAAAGAGTACGCGGTTTATATGCGCCGAAAAATCGAAAATGAAAAAAATATCGATTTGCGTCAAGCGCAGGCAACTGAAATTTTAGTGAAAGACGGAAAATGTTTCGGAGTCCGGACGCAGGTGGGCGAAGATTTTCTAGGTGAAAATGTTATTTTAACAACCGGAACATTTTTGCAGGGTTTAATTCATGTCGGCGAAGTGAATTATCCCGGAGGCCGCGGCGGAGAACAGCCGGCCGTTGGACTTTCTGATTCGCTGAAAAAAAATGGAATTGAACTCATTCGCTTCAAAACAGGAACTCCGCCCCGTCTTCACGCCAAAAGCATTGATTGGGGCGCGCTCGAAGAGCAAAAAGGCGATGAGCCGCCTCTTCCGTTTTCTTACCGCACTGATCGATTAAAAGTCGATCAGCTTTCATGTTATTTGACGTATACGAATGAACGGACTCACGAGATTATTCGAAATAATTTACACAGGTCCCCACTTTATGCCGGAAAAATCAAAAGCACCGGTCCGCGGTATTGTCCATCTATTGAAGATAAGGTTGTAAAATTTTCAGATAAAACTCGGCATCAAATTTATTTGGAGCCTGAAGGACGCGATACGCAGGAAATTTATGTGAATGGCCTTTCGACAAGCTTACCGCAGGAAGTTCAGTATGAGATTGTGCATTCTATGAAAGGATTGGAAAAGGCGGAATTCGTACGGCTTGCCTACGCGATTGAATACGACTGCGCGCCTCCCACCCAGCTTAAACACAGCCTCGAAACAAAAAAAATCGCGAATTTGTTTTTGGCCGGTCAGATTAATTGTACGTCTGGATATGAAGAAGCCGCTGCCCAAGGACTGATGGCCGGGCTGAATGTGATTCGCAAACTTCGCGGTGAGGAAGAGTTTGTACTGGATCGTTCGGAGGCTTATATCGGTGTTTTGATTGACGATTTAGTTACGCGAGGAACCAATGAACCGTATCGGATGTTTACTTCCCGCGCTGAATTCAGACTGCTGCTCAGGCAGGATAATGCGGATGAAAGGTTGATGAAGTACGGTAAACAATTTGGACTAATCTCTGATAAAGCTTACACGGACAGCGTTAACCGATCCAAAAGAATTCAAGATGAAGTTGATCGCCTTCGTTCAACCTGGCATGAGGGCGCAACGCTAGATAGAATTTTGAGACGCCCAGAAATTGAATATAAATTCTTTATTGACAATGACTTACACTCGTCTTCATTATGTGAAAATGATATTATTAGGGTTGAAACCGAGGTTAAGTATGAAGGTTATATCGCCCGCCAGCTTCAGGATATAAAGCGGTTTCAAAAAGTGGAGAAAAGAAAAATTCCTGAAAATTTTGATTATTCCCAAGTTACCGGAATTAGCCGCGAAGGTTTGGAAAAGCTTGCCAAAATAAAACCGGAATCTTTGGGCCAAGCCTCAAGGATTCCAGGAATGTCGCCGTGCGATCTTTCTATCGTCGCGATTTATATCGAAAAGCAAGCCCGAAGCAAATCCTAGATTATCCCGCCAAAGCAGTATGTTTCACGTGAAACATCTCTAAAGTAATCATTGTCTTTGACGAAAAAGAATTATGTCTATATAATGCCAAAAATCGCAATGTTTCACGTGAAACAACCCAGGTGCCTCTATGAAAAAAGTCTTCTCATTCTGCAATCAAAAGGGCGGAGTCGGAAAAACGACCACAGTTATAAATATTGCAACGCTATGTGCTAAAGAAGGTTATAAGTCACTTATCATTGATATGGATGCCCAGGCAAATGCGACTAGTGGCCTAGGGATTGAAAAACCAGCCATTGAATTAACAACTTATCAACTGCTTGTGGAAAACTCTGATCCAGCGGGTTTGGTTCAAAAGACAAATATTGAAAATCTGGATATTATCCCCTCGAATGTGGATCTTTCCGGAGTTGAGCTTGAGCTTATTAATTTGGAAGGCCGGGAATTTCGCTTAAAAACGCAGCTTGAAAAGCTTCGTGAAGCTTATGATTTTATCTTTATTGACTGCCCGCCATCTCTTGGACTTGTAACCATAAATGCTTTATGCGCAAGCAATTACATTGTTATCCCATTGCAATGTGAGTATTATGCTTTGGAAGGATTGAGCCAGCTTTTAAGAAGTTATCAGTTGGTTCAGCAGGGGCTTAATCCTGAACTTGAAATTGGCGGGGTCGTACTAACGATGGCCGATTTTAGGACTAATTTGACCCAGCAAGTTATCGAAGAAGTGCAGACCTACTTTAAAGATAAGGTGTTCGGAACCATTGTTCCGCGATCAGTCAAAATTTCGGAAGCGCCTAGTTTTGGTAAGCCAGCCGTGCTATATGACCCTCATAACCGGGGTTCGAAGGCTTATTTTGAAGTGGCTAAAGAATTTATTCGAAAATTCGCAGTTAAAACAGCTCAGCCCGGAAATAATTCTGAATCAGCCCCAACTACCCAGCAGGAGACAACCGTATGAAAAAAGCACTAGGTAAAGGATTAAGCGCTCTCATTCCTGATAATTTTGTCCGGCCTGCGGCCAAAGCAGAAACGGCAGTTATAGATCGCCCGTTGTCTTCTGAACCCGTGAAAGCCGAACCGCGCCAAGAAATTCCGCAAGTCAGCGGCTTTAAAATGATTTCGATTGCGGAAATTCAGACCAATGAAAATCAGCCGCGCAAAAATTTTACTCCTGAAAAAATCGAGGAATTAGCAGCTTCTATCAAGGAAAAGGGAATATTGCAACCCATTGTGGTTAAAAGAGTTAAAGATGGAGAATATTCGCTGATTTGCGGTGAGCGCCGTCTCCGCGCGGCGCTTCTTTGCGGGCTGACCGAAATTCCCGCGGTCATCAAAGATGTTGCGGATGAAAATTTTTTAGAGTGGGCACTCATCGAAAATATTCAGCGCGAAGATTTAAACCCCATTGAAGAAGCGCAAGCGTACTGGCGATTAGCCGAAGAACAAAGCCTTTCGCAGGACGAAATTGCTAAAAGAGTTGGAAAAGACCGCTCAACCGTTGCGAATACCGTACGGCTTCTTAGGCTGCCCGAAGAGGTGCGTGTACATCTTGCTGATGGACGGCTTACTTCGGGTCATGCAAGGGCGCTTTTAGGATTGTTGACGCCTGAACATCAAAGGCAGATGGCGCGGCGGATCGTTGAAGAAACCTTATCGGTAAGACAAGTTGAAGCGATTGTGAATCGGAGCAATGCCCATAAACGCAAACCTAAGTCCGCAAGGCACTTACGGCCTGAAATCGTAGATTTGGAAGCCAAGCTTGCCCAGCATTTTGGAACCCAGGTTAGAATTTATCCCAAAAAAAATCAAAAAGAAGGCCGCTTAGAGATCAAATATTTCTCCCTGGATGACCTGGACCGGGTGCTTCAAAAAATCGGTTTTAAGCTCTCATAGCCGCTAAGTTTTCCTTCTATAAAGCGGACCTTACATATTATTGACACTACCCGCTTGTATGATATAATTTTCGACCTTTTTAAAAGTTCGAAAAAAAGTTTCTTCTTAACTTAGCAGCATCACCAAAAAAGTCACTGATGAAAAATCCAGCAAAAAAATTCTGCGCTTGTCTTCTGGTTACTTTCTTTACCCTTTTTGGATTCGGATGCGGACCTGCCGCGCAAAAAGACGGCATCACCCCGATCAAGGTAACCTTTTGGGGGAGCCCCGAAGAAATTGATATTATTACGCACTCCATCGCGGATTGGCAGGCGGCGCATCCCCATATTAAAATTATTTTCGAACATACTCCTTATACGGGTTATGACAGCAAAATTTTAACGCGCATTGCCGGCGGCGCCGCACCTGACGTGATCGCGACCGAAGTTGATTATTTCGTGACTTTCGCCTCGAAAAATGTTTTGGAAGATCTGAATCCTTATATTAATGAAGATAAGGAACTGAGCGCCAAAGAATTTTTCCCGTCAATTATTGACCGCTTTACTTATCAAGACAAATTGCTCGCGATTCCCCGCGATGTCGCGCCCTTTGCCTGTGTTTTTTATAATAAAAATCTTTTTGATGAAGCGGGTATTCCTTATCCTACCGACGATTGGACATGGGATGATCTTTTAAGGATTGCCCGCGCGCTGACCAAAAAAGACTCGGCTGGAAAAATTACGCAATATGGTTTTTACGGATGGGCTTGGCAGAATTTCGTTTACGGCAACGGCGGCGCGCTGGTGGATTCAGTGACCAAACCAACACAAGTAAAAATTGACGACCCGAAAAGCGTTCAAGGGCTTCAATTTTATTCTGACCTGATTAATCTTTATCAAGTAATGCCGACGCCGATGGCTCTCGCGAATTTGGGAATGGGAATTGACCTTATGTTTTCAAGCGGAAGACTTGCCATGTTTATGTCGGGTATTTGGGAAACTCCGGGACTTCGCAATTATAATTTTGCCTGGGATGTTGCCATGTTTCCCAAAAATGCTCAGGGAGTCCGCGCGTTCGGCTCGGGCGGTTCCGGTTACGCGATTTTAAAATCATCAAAGCATAAAAAAGAAGCGTGGGAAGTGATCAAGGCCCTTACGGGCGCGGCCGGGCAAGAACAGCTCGCGAAACGTGGTTTGGCGCAGCCGTCACGCGCGGCAGTCGCGGAAGGCGAATCATGGGCGAAAGATCCGCAGCTTCCGACGAATAAAAAAATGCTGAATGAAGCCGTGAAATATGTTGTCTTTTCACCTTTTTCTGAAAAATGGCGCGAGATCGAAGAAAAATATTTGAGACCCGAACTGGATTTAGTTTTTACCGGCAAAAAAACCGCCGCGGAAGCGATGTCGCAGCTAGCTCCGAAGTTAAACACACTTTTACAATCATCTGACAATTGAGGAGAATAAAAAAGAATATGCCAACGACGTTAGCTCCAAAAAAATCCAACAAAAACGCGAAACAGCAAGGCGCCGCTTCCGGCGGTAAAGAAGTTCACAAGTTTGAAAACAAATACGGTTATTTCACTGAAGGCGGCCGTGAATTTGTTATCACAGACCCGCGCACTCCGCGTCCCTGGATCAATGTTTGCGCCAATGAAAATTACGGTTTTGTCGTCACCCAAACGGGCGGCGGATTTTCATGGTATGACAATTCTCAAATGTCCCGCCTCACGACTTGGTACCAGGATTTGATCCGTGATCCATACGGAAAATATGTTTATGTCCGCGATAATGATTCCAAAAAAATCTGGTCGACAACTTTTAACCCGACCGGTTTTAAATATGATTCTTATCAAGCCCGTTACGGCCTTGGGTATGCGAAGTTTATTACCCAGTATCAGGGCATCAAAACCGAACAGCTTATGTTTGTGCCCCGTGAAGACAGCTGTGAAATTTGGAAAGTAACGGTTACCAACGAAACAAACAAAAAACGCTCAATCAGTGTATTCCCGTTTTTTGATTGGTGTTTGGGCAATGGAACAGAAACTCACCGTGAATTCCAAAAAACATTTATCGAAGTGAAAATCGATAAAAACCTTGGCGCGATTATCGGCCTTAAGCGCCCTCCGCTTGTTCCGGCGCATATTTCAACCGGCGTGAAGGATTCTCCGCTCACCGCTGTGTTTGCGCTCACGAACCAAAAGCCCGCGGGTTATGACGGCGACAAAGAAACTTTCGTCGGTATGTACGGCACTTATCAAGCGCCAAAAGCGGTTGTTGAAGGCAAGGTGAAAAATGTCCGCGACCTTGAAAAATGGGGTGATCCAATCGCGTCCATGCAGGCCAATGTTGAGCTTGCGGCAGGTCAAAGCAAAACCTTAGTATTCTTGCTCGCGCGCATTGAAAGCGCCGCGAAGGCTCCCGCGATTGTTGAAAAATACCGCTCGCTCGCGACGGTTGAAAAAGAATTTAAGCGCGTCACGGATTTCTGGGAAAATTTAGTCAGCAAGTCCTGGATCGAAACTCCGGATGAAGCGATGAATTTTGTCACGAACCGCTGGTACCGCTACCAAGCGCTTTGCGCGCGTATGTGGGCCAAAACCGCCTACTTTCAATGTTCCGGCGGTATTGGTTACCGCGATCAGCTGCAGGATTCAAACTGCATGCTTGAAAGCGATCCGAGCATTACCCGTAAACAAATTCTCGTTCATGCTGAGCAAATGTTCCCGGACGGCACTGTATATCACTGGTGGCATCCTGGAAAAGGAATCGGCGCCCACACTGAAATGGTGGACGATCTTTTGTGGCTTGCGCTTATTACGCTAAATTACATCGATGAAACAAATGATGAATCGATTCTCGATGAGATTGCGCCGTTTGTGACCAAAGCCGGCGAAAAGAAACAAGAGGGAACGGTTTACGATCATATTATCCGCTCTTACGAAAAAGTGCTTTCACGCTGGTCCCCGCGCGGTTTACCGCTGATGGGGGAAGGTGACTGGAATGACGGCATGAGCCATGTCGGTGTGAAGTGGAAGGGTGAATCCATTTGGCTTGCGCATTTCTTTTACGGCCTTCTCAACCGTTTGGCGCCTATTTGCGAAAAACGCGGCGACAAAGATCTTGCGAAGAAGTACTTAGACCGCGCAAAAAAATTAAAAGACGCAGTAAATAAAGAAGCTTGGGACGGCGAATGGTATATCCGTGCGACCCGCGATAACGGTATTCCTCTTGGCAGTAAAACTCAGGATCGCGGCAAGATTTTCTTAAACGCGCAGACCTGGGCAGTTATTTGCGGCACAGCGACGCCGGAACGCGCGCGCATTGCGATGAATTCCGCTTATAAGTGGCTTTACCGTGAATACGGTCCGCTTCTTTTCACGCCAGGTTACGATAAACTCGATGAAACAAT
>CAZEFF010000034.1:19674-21012 GCA_964511315.1 uncultured bacterium
GGACGCGGCGGCTGGACATGGTATTCCGGCTCCGGCTCTTGGATGCAGAAAGTCGCCTACAACTGGATTTGCGGTATCCGCGCTTCCAGAGAAGGTTTGATTATCGATCCGCAAATTCCGAAGGCGTGGAAAGGCTTTAAAGCGCAGCGCACGTTCCGCGGAGCGACCTATTTGATTGAAGTCAAAAATCCGAATGGAAAAAACAGCGGTGTTAAAAGCATGGTGGTGGACGGAAAGAAAGTCACCGGCAATGTGGCCCCTGTTTTTAAAGATGGTAAAACTCACAAGGTCGAGGTTGTTTTAGGCTAAAGCCCAAAACCCCGTTAGATTATATGGCTTTGTGCCGGTGGTATTTCTGTAAGAAAAGCAGCGAAGAACAGAAAAACATCGGCGCAAAGCCATTTTTCTTTTTACTCCCCCTTATTTTTCTTTTCTCATCATTCGCTCAATCGGCGGATGAACCCAAAGATTTTTCAGCCCGCGTTAACGAATACAAAGTTTATCAAACTGTCCCCGAAGGAAAATCCCTACTCACATCTCCTCAATTTATTCTGGTCGATGATTTTAATACAGGCAAATTTCAAAACCGTCTTGGCGCGACCTGGCGGGTGAAGAGTCCAAGCCCAGGCGGGCTCGACATTATTTTAGGAAAGCAAGACGCGCGAAGTCAGCACAGAGGATATTCGCTCAAAGCCCTTTTTAATCTTCTTCCGAATGAAAAAGCTTCTGTTGAATCTTTTTTAGAGCGCGTTGACGTAAGCAAAGCCGAATATTTTGTTTTCAAACTGAGATTGGACACAGAAGCCGGAAAACCCTTTACCGGAAGCATTCGAGTGACGCTTAGTGATTGGCGCCATCATGAGCAAATGCGCGATATTACCCGGTTTTGCGAGCCGAATAAAGCCGGTTGGCAGGATGTTATTATCCCGATAGATTTCTTTAGAAAACTTGATTTGGATCAGCTTTTCAGTCTCAAATTCACGCTGATTTCTAAAAACGAGCCTTTTAAGGGAAATGTCTGGATCGATGAAATCGCATTTTTTGGATTTAACGACGTCTCTTTCGAAAGTCATCGCGATAACTTAAAAGGTTTTCCTAAGACAGCCGTTTCGGAGGGACGAAAAAAAGAAGTTCTCGCGAAAACGGCGGATCAAGAATTTCTTTTAGAAATTGCCCGAGATACATGGAAATATTTTGAAAATGCTACGGACAAAGACACAAATCTTGCCGTCGATCATATCCGAACAGGAGATACCTCGCTTGCTGCGGACTACACTTCGCCGACCAATATCGCGATGGATCTTATGGCGACTGTCGCGGCCATGGACTTGGGGTTTA
>CAZEFF010000035.1:0-18254 GCA_964511315.1 uncultured bacterium
CGAAGCAATTATTGTTCGCGAATACCCGGATTGATAATAATGTCGACAGCCGGCGTAAAACCGATGTGAGCTTTTTAAACATCTCAACCGTGGATGTCAGCCACGATTTAGGATTTCAGGCCGGTCACCAATTGATCGGATCTTTTACTTATTATCTGCAGAATCAACAGATCGTTAATAGCCTTGATTTGGGTTCTTTTCAGTATGAATTTGGCGGTGTGTACAAGAGTAAGTATTTTAATTTCACGCCCACGTTTTTCGCGAGCCATGTTTTTCTTTCCGATGAAAACTATTTGCGGACACAGGGAGGCAATTTCCGTTTCGACCGTGTGTTTTTAGAAAAGTTTCAAGCGATCGGCAATTACCGTATCGAACATCAGGATTATCTTCCAATCAGCGAAAATGCTACCGCGCGCAACCGCACAGGCGTGGAAAACACGGTCTCGGGCGATATCGCTTACAATTTCATTCCGACTATGAGCATTTCAACAGGAATGACCTATTCGTATAAAAACGCGAAAGTGAATTTTGAGGGCTATGACCATTTCGCAATCCGGGCTCAGCACAGTTGGCTGCTCGGTAAAGGGCAGTTTTTAATCAATGGCTTAGAAGCGGGCTTTGATCATTATGATGAGCAGGACGTTGCCATCGCGACACGGTTCCGCCGTGATAAGACTTTGCGTTACCGGGTTTCTTACGGCGCGCCCCTCACTTTTTTTCTCATCGGGAAAATTCTTCCCACCATGTTTCAGGACATCATTCTTTCCGTCAGCTACGAATATTACCGGGATATTTCAAATATTACCAATTACACTTACCTGAACAATAAAGTTCAGGGCATGCTCACTAAAAAACTGGAGTTTTAACATGAAAAACAGTCCCTGTTTTTTTTATGGCTTAGTGTCCTCATGATTAGCCCGGTTGTTTTACATGGCGCACCGGCAATGCCTTTAGCGGCTGTTCAGCCCATGGCGAATCAAATCGGTATCGCGGCGGCCGTTCGCGGCACGGTTAAAATTTCTAATCAATCCCAAGTGGGAAAAATTGTTTCAAGCGGGGAAGCGATTTTTCTTGGTGATGAAGTTTCTACGGATGAAAAAAGCAATCTGCAAATTCTTCTTTTAGATGAAACCATTTTTACAATCGGCCCGAGCAGTGCGATCGTAATCGATAAATTTATTTATGATCCGGCCACCCATGACGGAGAGGTGAAGGCAAAAATCGTAAAAGGGGTTTTCCGTTTTGTGACAGGGAAGATCGGCCAAAAAAAACCTCAGCAGATGGAAGTTGATCTGCCTTCCGGAACCATTGGTATCCGCGGAACAATTGTCGTGGGGGAATCTGTGGGACAGAAGTCCCTCGTGGCGCTTTTAGGCCCGGGCGATAAAAATAATACCCATGCCAAACATGGAAGTTTCGTGCTGAAAAATGGAAACAGTCAGCAAACCGTGAGCAAAACCGGATTTGGTTCTACGATTGATGGTAATAATCCTCCAAGCTCTCCTTTTAAAGTTCCCGCTGATCAGCTGAATAAAATTACAAGCGTGCTGGGAGCATTCCCAGACTCAAATTCCGGCAGTGAAGGGGATGAAGGCGGAGATGGCGAATCAGCGACCGAACAAGCGGGACAAGACACCGCCGAAGCCGGCGAGTTTGCCATGGACCAAGACAGTTTGGGGGATCTTTTTGGAGATCTTGGCGATGAATCGGAAGAGGCATCTCAGGGCGCTCTTCAGGATGATCTTGATGATTTATTTGGGGCCGACGGTTTTACGACTTGGGATGATATTGCCAATGCCCCGGACCTTAGCGGTATTCATCATTATTATTCATCGTCTAATTTCACAATTTCGGATGGGACGCATATTACTGGGGATGCTTCCTTTGATGTTCAGATTGATTTTACGGCAGGAGTGTTTGGCGGCGGAAGCTCTAATATTAATGGATCCATGGGGTCAGCCAGTGGTCATAGTACATGCTCCGGCTGTTTCGCTAATGGGACCTTTACTTTCCCTATCGCGGGGCAATCCTTTGGATTTGGAGATGATTTAGCAGAAATTGAGCTTACTGATGTGGCATTTACATCTGGCGACGGATGCGGAGGTAATTGTGACGTCGCTGATATTAATGTAAATCTTTTAAATGCTGCCGGCAATGTTGCTCAGATCGCGACTGTTGTTATTACTGTGAAAGATGATGTCGCGGCCAATACTCCCACGGAAGCTGGCGACGGCGTTGGTACTGGCCCGCTAAGTTAAAGGAGATTTTGAAGGTGAAAACAAGCCTAAAAAAGTTACCTGGTGCCTTACTTGCTGGTACCAGGTACCTTTTGCTTTTAACCTTTGTTCTTAGCCAGCCGCTTTATGCCGCTACTATTTCCGCTCCCGCACCTTTGACTTCAAATACTATTTCAGGGCAAATTGGAATCGCGGCAGCCGTCCGCGGAACGGTTAAAGTTTCCAGCCAGACAAAAGTAGGTGAAGTTGTTTCAAGCGGCGCGCCCATTTTTCTAGGCGATGAAATCTCTACGGGTGACGGCGGCAATCTCCAAATTCTTCTTTTAGATGAAACTATTTTTACAATCGGCCCCAATAGCGCGATTGTGATTGATGAGTTTGTTTATGACCCGGCCACACATGACGGTGAAGTGAAGGCGAAAGTGGTTCAGGGTATTTTTCGTTTTGTCACGGGCAAGATCGGCCAGAAAAAACCTCAGCAAATGGAAGTCGAATTGCCTTCGGGGACGATTGGTATCCGCGGAACGATTGTCGCGGGTGAAGTTGCCGGGAAGAAATCGACCATTATGCTGCTTGGGCCGGGCAAGGATAATAATACGGGCCACAGGCAAGGAAGTTTTGTGCTGTCAAATGAATCCGGCGGAAATGCGCATAGCGAAACCGTCAATAAAACCGGTTTCGGATCAACCATTGAAGGAGACGGCCGTGCGCCCACAAAGCCTTTTCAAATTCCTGCCGAACAGCTGACGAAAGTCACGGCCGCTCTAGGTGTTATTCCCGCGGGTAATCCGCCTTCCGGAGATAATTCAGACGGCGGTACCGGACGAGGGCAGTCACCCACTGACCAATCAGGACAACGGCATGTGGATGGGCGTCTGCTTTTACAGCAGGCCGCGGTGATGAGAAAATTGGTCCAAAAGCTGGATATGGAATCAGGGGAGGCGGCGCAAAAGATTAACGATGATCTAGGAACTCATATATTCAACGGTCCTACTTCCCGCAATCAGCTGCAAGGGCTGGCCGCTTTTCTTGGAAGCGGTGTGCATCAATTCAGGGTTTTGAATGTCCCTCTCACGGGTATTGCTGTTGGGGCAATGAATCACGCAGATTTTTATATGGACATTAATTTTGGAGGAAGATTCGTTGGAGGCGGAAATTCCAGGGTTGTTGGACAAACCGGATCAAGCAGTGATTTTCAATATAATCTTAATCTGCTAAGTGACCGGATTCCATTTGGAGTTGGTCCGGATCCGGCATCTTATACCTTTAATACGACACTGGACAGCGGCGCGTGCACAGTATGCCAAAATGCGACCGTTGAAGTGAAAATTGGTAATATCGACGGTGGAATTGCCCGTGCCGCGCAAGTTTCCGTACAAATTAGTGATGCATCATTTGTGCCGCAAGCCCAGGGTTCCGCGGCTGCTCCAAAGTTTGAAAATACAATTTGATCATTTTCGCCATTCCATTTCACGCGCTTGGCGGGCGGGCTGCCGAGCGGGGCCTTTTCTGAAGCTGCTCAAAACACATCTATAAAATAATCCCCAAGCACCTTCTTTGGGCGGTTTCTGTATTCTAGCCGACTAGCACTTTTGCTCATCCCCTTTAACCTGCTAATTCTGATGCTACCCTTTTAAAAGGGGCCGGATGTGCGTTTTGTGAGTCTGGCACCGGAAAGCAGGACACTATGAATCATAAATATTTGGCGATTGGGCTTATTCTTACGAATGTCTTATTTTCTCCCACTCGGATTTTGGCAGCGCCGGCGGCACCCTTACTTCCTATTATGGACAATCAGATCGGTATTGTCGCGGCTGTGCGGGGAACGGTAAAAATTTCGAATCAAGCGGAGGTCGGAAGGATTGTTTCGAGCGGCCAGTCTATTTATTTGGGAGATGAAGTGGCGACTGATGGTGAAGGGAATTTGCAAATTCTGCTGATGGATGAAACCATTTTTACAATCGGCCCCAATAGCGCGATCTCGATCGATAAATTTATTTATGATCCCGCGACTCATGACGGCGAGGTTAAAGCGAAGGTTGTAAAAGGGATATTCCGCTTTGTTACCGGCAAGATTGGGCAGAAAGATCCTAAACAAGTGGAGGTGGATCTTCCTTCGGGAACCATCGGCATTCGCGGAACAATTATTGCCGGCGAAGTGACGGGCAAAAAATCGACAGTGATTCTTTTTGGCCCCGGGGCCAATAACAATACCCGCCACCGTACGGGAAGTTTTGTTTTGACAAATAAAGTTAGCGGAAGAAATCAACAGGAGCTTGTCAATAAGACTGGTTTTGGGTCCACCATAGAAGGTGATGATTTTGCCCCTTCAAAACCATTTCAAGTTTCTGCCGAACAAATGGCGAAGGTCGCACATGCCCTAGGCCCCATTTCAGAAATGCAGGATTCGGGGAATGCACGGCAAGTTGCGGATGAAAAATCTGAAAGCCCCGTGGGTGATCACGCATCAGCAACTGAAAGGTCAGGGCAAGAAAAGGTGCACACAAAGCAATTTTTACGTCAGGCGGGAAATGTGGGAAAAATGATGCAGGCCTTTACTGAAGAAACCGGCGAGGCGGCCCAAAAAATTACGGAAGGATCGGGACTTCATTTTCAAAATGGCCCCGCTTCCAGAAATCAGCTTCAATTGCTCGCGCAGATAAGAGGAGGTGGAGTCGGCCATTTTTCTGGAAGCTCACTCTTGTCGACCGGAGGCACCGCTAATTTTTCAATCGATATTGACTTCGGGAGTAGAACCGTAGGCGGTGGCTATTCAAAAGTAGACGGAAACTTAGCCGCGGGTGGGGGGTCTGACACATTCACGTTTAATCTTCCCTCGAGGGCTTTTGGATTTGGAAATGACAATGCCGCATTTAGTTTCAACGGGCTTACAAATGCTAGTGCGGCAAGTTCCTGTAAAACATCTGGTTGTAATTCCGCGAATGTTACTCTTGGGATTGATAATGTGAATGGGGGAATTGCAAACGGCAGCCATATTGGAATAACGATATTAGATAATGGCGGATCGGTTTCATCAACAGGGTCTTCCACGGCAGTAAGCGCGGATGGTGCAAGCGTTTAATCTATTTTGTTTTGGCGTCCCAAACGCCTTGCCAATCGCTGGCAGGCGGTGCTTTCCGGAATTCTTCGATGCGGGTCAGGTAAGTTTGGTAGAGATTTCTCAGCGGAATTAAATCGAAGCGTTTATCCATGCATTCTCTCGCGAGTTTTTCTGCCAAGCCCCAATCACATGAGCGGTAAGCTTTCAGCATATCCGCGTGTTTCGATTTTAGACCATTAAAGCAGGATTGGCTTTCGGGGCTCGATAATTCAAAAAGAGTAAAAATTCTGGCGGGCTGATTTTTTCCTTTCACGCGGATCAGATCAATTTCTAACGCGTTCTCAGATTTTGCCGCGTCAAATGTGTTTTCGCCGATCAGCAGGTCAATCCCATAAATTTTCGAAAGACTTTCAAGCCGCGAGGCGAGATTGACTGAATCTCCAAGCACTGAATAATCAAAGCGCTGCGCGGAACCCATATTTCCCACCGAGCAGTTTCCTGTATTGATTCCAATGCCCATATGGATCGGTACAAAAACACGATGATGGGTTTGTGATTCCTGATGCAGACGGTTATTCAGCGCTTTTAATTCTTCCTGCATGGCGATTGCCGCTTGGCAGGCATGTTTTGCGTGTTCAGAATCCTCAAGAGGGGCGTTCCAGAAAGCCATGATCGAGTCGCCGATATATTTATCAATTGTTCCGCCGTGCTTTAGGATGACATCGGTCATAGGCGTGAGGTATTGATTCATGAATCGCGTTAATTCTTCCGCGTTCATACGTTCCGAAATTGTTGTGAAGCTCCGGATGTCGGAAAAAAGCACGGTCATGTTTTTGGTTTCGCCGCCCAGTTTGAGGCGCTCGGGATGGTTCGCGAGCTGTTCAACCACAGAGGGGGATAAGTAACGTCCGAAAGCCGTTCGAACCTGATTTTTCTCATTTTCTGTGCGCCAGTAATTCATAAGAGAAACGACCAGATAAATGACCAGCGAAGCGGCGGAAGGAAAAACGGGGTCAAATAGAAGTTTTGACTGAATAAACGAGTACCATGAAAATCCAAACGCGCCCGCAATCGCGAGCAGGCAAATAGCGGCTGAACCTAAAGCGCCTAGCCGGGGAAGCAGAATAATTAGTGCCAATCCCAGCAGAACTAGAAAAAACATTTCTGCGCCGACGGCCCAATCCGGCCTTTGAAGATAATTACCGGTCAAAATTTGTTCAGTGAGCTGGACATGAATTTCGGTTCCTGCCGCGACAGGGTTGAGCGGAGTGGCCCGCAAATCTTTAATGCCGCCCGCGCTTGAACCGATAACCGCGATAGTATCTTTCATTGAAGCTGGATCAAATTCTCCGGAAAGAATTTTCCAAGCGGGAACCGTGCGCTGCGCGATTTTTCCTGTGTCGTAAAGCCAGACGCGTCCTTGCTCATCAGTGGGGATGACGGCTTTACCGATTTTAATATTAACGATCCCGGTGTGCTCTCCAAAATTTGATTCGCCGCTTGAAGCGGAAGATTTTACGATGATAGAAGAGGCTCCTTGGGCCACGCGGGCAATTTCCGCGACGAGTGACGGATAAATAGAATCTCCTAAACGCAGAATAAGCGGAACGCGGCGGATGATGCCGTCGGTTTCCGCGATGAAATTAAAACTTCCGTTCCCGGATGAAGATTTTTCGATTTCAGGAAGATTGGTGACGGCTCCCCGGAAAGGCAAGAGGTAAGCAAGCGGATTCTCTCCGGCAAACGCGATGCCGGCTTTTAAAGCGGGTTTTACCTCGGTTTCAGCCGCGGTTAAAATAAATCCCGTGATGACTTTTGATTTGGAAATGGTTTCGGCCAGCACCCGGTCATGATCGGGCAGGCCTTTGACAAACTGGGCTAATTCAGGGCTCGAGGTTTTCTCCCAGGACTTAATCACATTGGACGGGGAAGTGCGGTCGGGCTCCGAAAAAACAATATCCAGCGTAACGGCGGCCGCGCCTGATTCAGAAAGTTTGTTAATCAGTTCTGCTGCTTGAGTCCGCGGCCAAGGCCATTGTCCGTAGCGCTTAAGCGTTTCATCATCGATATCAATAAAACGTACTCCCGCGTCCTCAAAAGGCCGGGGATGAATTTTTTGAAAAGTATCAAAAACTTTCAGAGAAATTTCTTCAAAGCGGTTTTGTCCGGCCACTCGAAGCGAGACAATCCCGGCTAAAAGTAAAGCGGGAATAAGAACCGCAGAAAATTTAAATTTCATTAGGGCAGCATCAAGGTTAGCGCGGTGATGTCGTCGTGCTGAGGCGCGTCTTTAGTGAATGTTTTTAAATCATCAAGAATGGCCTGCGTATAAGCCTTCGCGCAGGATTGAGGGTTCTGCAAAGAAAGCTTAATGCCGTCATAGCCGTATTCCTGGCCTTTTTTGTTGCGCGCTTCGGTGACTCCGTCAGTATAGAGAGCAAAAACTTCATCCGGCTTCATATCAATGCAGGTTTGTTCAAATTTTCCGCCTGGGAAAAATCCTGCGGGAGGTCCGCCCGGATTCGGCAGAAGTTCCGTGGCTCCGGAAGGAAAACGTTTGATGATCGCGTGATGCCCCGCGGAAGCATATTCGAGGGTCTTATTCTGACAATCCGCAAGCAGATAAGTTAAAGTGACAAACATGCCGCGAGTGCCGGATTCCGCCAATCGGTTATTCAGCTCAGTGAGCAATTCCGCGGGGTGCTGATTTTTTGAAACAAGAAAACGGAATTCTGAAATAGCGCGTACCATGTAAAGAGCTGCGGGAACGCCTTTGCCCGAAACATCTCCGATAATGACAGCTGTTTTATGCTCATCCAGCCTGATGACATCATAGAAATCACCGCCGACATCCAAGGCAGGGATATTCGCGGCAGCAATGTTAAGCCCGCAGGATTTGTCAGATAGATCCGGAAGAAAACCCTGCTGAATTTCATGAGCGATAATAAGTTCCTGCTTGGCTTTTTCCTGTTTTAAAGCCTCAGCGTGGAGTCTCGCGTTCTCAACCGCGATGGCCGCTTGATCCGAAAAAATCTCAAAGAACTTCTGGTCGTTTTGGTCAAAGCCTTTCCGGCCGATGGGATTGATTGCTTCGAGGATACCGATAATCTTGCCTTTTGCGCGAAGCGGAACGCACAGAATGGCGTCGGTTTTGAAACCTGTTGCCGCGTCAAAGCGCTTGGCGAAGCGCTTATCTTTTCGCGTGTCATTGACAATAAGAGATTTTCCGGTTTTGGCGCATGTCCCGGCGATTCCTTCACCAACTTTCACGCTGAAACTTTCTTTCAAAGTATTTGCTTTGCACCCAAGCGCGACTTTAAAAATCAGTTCGTCGCCTTTTTCATTTAAAAGCATAAGCGAGGATGCCTTTGCCTTCATGACATTGGCCGCGGTATTCATAATCACAGCCAGTAAATGATCGAGGTCTAAAGTGGAATTGATCGTCGCGTTGACCGAGAGGATTTTTTCGAGATTCTTAACTTGCGAAGATTTCGTCTTTATTTTCAAAGCCATAATTTGAAAAGTATCCCTAGCGCGGCGGCGTAAAGAAAGCTTGTGAAGAAATCAAACTTGTTTCTCAGTTGAGCGAAGGGGAGGCGGATGATTCCGACAAATAGTGTTGAAGCCCAGCAAATGGGTGAATGAGAAAAGGCAAAAGCGCTCGCGATCAAACCGCGCTCGATAATGGCATGAGCCATCTCCCGGCTTGTAATCAAGTGCAGAGGGCGTGAGCCCGCGATAAAAGTTTTCCGGATGGAATGCAGAAAGTAGCTTCCCCCGAAGGTTGCGAGAATAAGCAATATGGCTGTCAGGGTCGGGACCGAACCATAATAAAAAGAGTAGGCGGGTCCGCTGCTTGCGGGTATCGAAGCCGATTTTGCCGCTGGAAAAAGAAAGATAAGGGCGACTACGGCAATATGAACAATTTGATCGATTGTGAAATACCAGAAAGTGTTTTGAGGGTATTTTGCCTGCAGGGCGTATTTGATATTGTCCTGAAAATAATGAATGACGGTAATCAAGATCACGGCAAACCAAATAGAAATATCGCTGAGAAAGGGGAGAACGAGAAGGAGAGAAATGACCAGATGGATGACAACATGCCCCAAATGCCCCAATTTGCTCTTGAGTTTAAGCTGATACAGCTCTTCAAACTGCAGCATAAAATCAGCAATCAAATGGGCTAAATAGAGCTTTTGAAAAAGAAACATGTAACCTATTATGCCATTTAGAGTTGGGATGACAACGATTTTTTAATTATCCCTTAAGAAAAGCGGGTTAGACAAAGAAGAGTCTCTATTGTATATTACTTTTCCCCCTTTCAAGAGGTTTGCCCCGCAGCCCGTCTTGAAACACTAATAAAATCAAAGAGGAATTATATGAGCGAAAAAATTATTACGGATGCTAATTTTGAAACCGAAGTGATCAAGTCCTCATCTCCTGTTCTTGTCGATTTTTGGGCGGAATGGTGCGGGCCCTGCAAAATGCTTAGCCCCGTGATTGACCGGCTTGCCAAAGCGAATGAAGGTAAAATCACCGTCGGCAAAATGAATGTGGATGAAAACCAGGATACGCCTCAGAAGTTCGGCATCCAGGGAATTCCAACGCTGCTTTTTTTCAAAAACGGAGAAGTGGTCGATCAGATCGTGGGTTTTCAGTCGCAGGAGAAAATCCAAAAAGTGATCGATGACCTTGTCCACGCCTAAGATGGAGCAGGGCCGCGGCAGCGCGAAACCGCTGACGCCGCTTCAAAATGGAGCGGTTTACGGGCCAATCCATTCCCGCAGGCTGGGAAATTCACTTGGCATTAATCCTCTGCCGGCGAGTTATAAGTTTTGCGATTTTGATTGCGTGTATTGCCAGTATGGATGGACCCCAGAAAAGGGCACGGGGGAGAAGCTTAAACGCTTGCCGGAACTTCTGGCTGAAATTGAAACGGCTTTCCAGTATTATCGAAAGGAAGGCGTTCCGATCGACTGTGTTACATTCGCGGGTAATGGAGAGCCAACCATACACCCTGATTTCGCGGGACTTGTGGAAGGTGTTCTGACGCTGCGGAATCAATATTACCCGAAGGCTAAAGTTGGGATTTTGACAGATTCTTCTCAGGCGGTGAAGCCTGAAATCCGGAACGCGCTTGAAAAACTGGATGAGCGGTATATGAAGCTCGATGCCGGAACCGCGGAGTTGGTTGAAAAAATTAATAAGCCGCGCGGAAATTTTAATTTTGACCGTATGGTTCAAGCGCTTTGCGGAATGAAAGATATTGTGATTCAAAGCCTTTTTATGCAAGGCAGTTATGATAATACTCTTCCCGAGCATGTGGATTCATGGGTGGAGACGGTAAAAAAAATTAAACCGCGCGAAGTGCAGGTGTATTCGATTGACCGCGGGCCTGCGGATCCGGGTTTAATTAAAGTAAGCGCGAAGCGTTTGCGTGAAATCGCGGAGATTTGCCAGAGCCGGACCGGAATCAAATCGGTCGTTTTTGAATAAAACGTTTTAATTTTTAAAGGAGAATAAAATGAAAATCACACCAGGAAAATTAGAGCATCTTAAAAAACTTTCGAACGATAAAGGCGTTATCGCCGCAGCCGCGATGGATCAGCGCGGTTCGCTTTTAAAGTCCATCGCCAAAGCCAAAGGCGTGGACCCGAAAGAAGTGACTAGTGCCATGGTCGAAGAATTTAAAATCATTGTGACGGAAGTTTTAACGCCTCATGCCAGCGCGATTTTGCTGGATCCTGAGTATGGTCTTCCGGCCGCGAAAGTCCGTTCCAAAAACGCCGGTCTTTTGCTCGCGTATGAATCTTCAGGCTACGACAATACGAAACCCGGCCGTCTTCCGGACTTGCTTGAGCATGAAAGCGTTTACCGGATTAAAAAAGCCGGCGCTGACGCGATCAAGATCCTTCTTTATTACACCCCGTTTGATGACCCGAAAGTGAACGACATTAAGCACGCGTTTACCGAGCGTATCGGCGCCGAATGCGCGGATCAGGACATCCCTTTCTTCTTTGAATTTGTGGGTTATGATCCCAAAGGCGGAGATGTGGATTCAGTGGAGTACGCGAAGATTAAGCCTCAGGTTGTGGCAAAGAGTATGGAAGAATTTTCCAAGCCGCAATACCAGATCGATGTGCTGAAAGTCGAAATGCCAATCAACATGAAGTTTGTTGAAGGTACCAAGTCTTTCAAAAACCAAGGCGTTGCTTACACGCGCAAAGACGCGATCAAACTTTTCCAGGAAACCGCGAAAGTCACCAAGAAGCCCTTCATTTATTTGAGCGCGGGCGTGGGTGACGATGAGTTCCGTGAAAGCTTGGAACTTGCCGCCGAATCCGGTGTGGCGTATAACGGCGTGCTTTGCGGACGCGCGACCTGGAAAGAAGGTATTCCGGTTTACGCGAAAGAAGGCGGAGCCGCTCTTCGCAAATGGATGCTCGATCAAGGCGTGAAAAACATTACCGCATTGAATCAAGTTCTTAATAAAGGCGCCAAACCCTGGTATGACGTTTACGGCGGCCTTAAAAAAGTGGAAGAACAATCCAAAAAACTCGCTACCGCGGCAGCCTGCTGCTAGTGAATGAATCCCGTTCGATCTCTAACCAAAAGTCGTTGTGTAAACGATTTTATTTGTTCTGCTAGTGCTGCAAAACAAATGGCTTAATGGTTTTGGAGATCAAACGGGATGAATAAGCGAACCCTCGGCAAAACCGGCCTCCAGGTTTCGGAGGTCGGTTTTGGCTGTTGGGCAATCGGCGGAACAAGCTACGGTCCGACCGATGATCAAGAATCCCTCCTCGCCCTCGAAACAGCCTGGTACAACGGCGTTAATTTTTACGATACCGCGGATACTTACGGCCATGGGCATAGCGAAACGCTTCTCGCGCAATTTCTAAAAAATAAACCCCGTGAAAAAGTCATTGTGGCATCTAAAGCCGGATGGGATTTTTATCATGGCGCGAGCAAAAAGAATTTTGATCCGGATTATATCCGTTTCGCCTGCGATGAAAGCCTAAAACGGCTTCAAACCGATTACATGGATCTTTATCAGCTGCATAATCCCAAACCCGAAATTATCCGCAATGGAATTATCGATGTTCTCACTGAACTGAAAAAAGCGGGGAAGATCCGGTTTATCGGCATATCGATTCACACTGAAGAAGACGCAAAGGCGGCGATGGAAAATCCCGCGGTGGATTGTCTGCAGCTCGTGTTTAATTTGCTTGAACAGAAAATGGCTGACAATGTGTTCGCGCTCGCGAAGAAAAATAAAATTGGAATTATCGCGCGCGAGCCGCTGGCTTGCGGACTTTTGACGGGGAAATATACTCCGAAACATGAATTTGATAAAGAAGATCACCGCCGCCGCTGGACCGCTGAAAAATTAGATCTTGAACTGAAAAAAGTTAACCGGATTCAGGAAATATTAGCCACGCGGCGTTTACCGATTTCACAGGCCGCGCTGGAGTATGTTTTGGAATTTGAAGAGGTGAGTACCGTGATCCCCGGGGCAAAAACCAAGACTCAAGTGCTTCAGAACTTGAAAGCTTCTCTTGATCCACAGCTCAGAAGCCAGGAATCTAATATCCTCCGCGGTATTACCTCGACCGAACCGCTCTTCAGACAGACCGCCACCCGCGCGGTTTAAGAGGCTTGGTACCCCAAGCCTAAAAGTGATATAATTCCCGTCCTTATGAATCTAACGCCTGAACAATTAACCCGGTACAGCCGCCACTTCATTCTTCCCGAGATTGGTGAAGATGGCCAGAAAAAACTACTTAAATCCAAGGTCCTTTTAATCGGAACCGGCGGATTAGGTTCGCCGCTGGGTCTTTATCTTGCCGCGGCAGGCGTAGGAACCCTTGGGTTGGTCGATTTTGACAATGTCGATCTCTCTAATCTTCAGCGTCAAATTCTTCATACGAATGATTCGGTTGGAAAGCCAAAAGTAGATTCCGCAGAGATACGCATCAAGGCGATGAATCCTGATACTAAAGTGATCAAGTATCCCGTTAAAATATCTTCTGATAATGCTTTAGATATCATGAAAGATTACGACATCATTATTGACGGCACGGATAATTTCCCCACCCGCTATCTGACAAATGATGCTTGTGTGCTTCTAAATAAGCCGAATATTTATGGATCAATATTCCGGTTCGATGGATTGACCACGGTATTTAAGGCGGATGAAGGTCCTTGCTATCGCTGTCTTTATCCTGAACCGCCTCCGCCGGGTATGGTTCCAAGCTGCGCGGAAGGGGGAGTGCTTGGCATTCTTCCCGGCATTATCGGTTTAATTCAAGCCACGGAAGCGGTCAAATTGATTTGTGGAATCGGCCGCACTCTTGTCGGGCGGTTAATGGTTTATGATGCCCTGCAAATGACATTCCGAGAGCTTAAACTCCGCAAAGACCCGGATTGCCCTGTCTGCGGAAAAAATCCGACCATTAAAAAACTAATTGATTACGAACAATTCTGCGGGCTTAACCGCGGAGCGGCTCAGGCACAAGGCGCCGCCATTAAAGAAATTTCTCCTGTTGAGCTTAAAAAGAAACTCGATCAAAAAGAAGATTTTATTTTGATCGATGTCCGCGAAAATTTTGAATATCAAATTGCCAAGATCCCCGGCGCAAAATTGATTCCGCTCGGGCAGCTTGAATCAAAACTCGCGGAGTTGAATGGTTTCAAGGGCAAAGAAGTTGTGGCGCATTGTCATCATGGCGGACGCAGCCGCAGAGCGCTTGAATTTTTAAAGACCAAGGGTTTCAAGAATCTTGTGAACGTAAGCGGCGGTATCGATGAATGGGCGCTTACGGTTGATCCTTCCGTAGCCCGGTACTAATTAATGCCTTCGATTTGGCAAAAACTTCGGGCTGATTTTCCCATTACAAAAAAATATATTTGTCTGGATCATGCCTCCGGAGGGCCTGTTCCGAGGCCTGTTTCTGAAGTGATTCAGAGGCATTACCGTGAAGTCGCAGAAGAGGCTGATTTCGCGTGGATGCGCTGGATACGTCAGCGCGAAAATGTCCGGGAAAAAATCGCGAAATTTATTCATGCCGACCCTTCCGAGGTAACTTTTGTGCAGTCCACTTCTCAAGGTATGAACTGGATCGCGGAGCTTTTGTCGGATAAAGGCAAGGTGCTCACGAATGAATCTGAGTTTCCGTCCAGCACACTGCCTTGGATATGGCGGAAGGCCAAGATCGTTTGGCAAAAACCGGAAAATTATTCTATCTGTCTCTCGAAGCTTAAATTACTTCTTTCGCCTTCGGTGAAAACGATTGTTACGAGCTTCGTTCAATATGCTACCGGTTTTCGGCAGGATCTTGAAGCATTGGGACGCCTAAAAGGAAACCGCTTTCTTGCGGTAAATGCCACGCAGGGTTTTGGGGCTTTGCCGGTGAACGTGAAAAAATGGAATTGTGATTTTATGGTGACCAATAGCTACAAGTGGCTTATGGCCGGATACGGCAGCGGGGTTCTTTATATCCGTAAAAAGTGGCTCGAAAAATTTCAGCCTGCTTCCATAGGATGGCGCAGTATGAATGAGCCTGAGCGCATGGATAATAAGAGGATTGATGTGCGGCCGGATGCGGGCCGCTATGAATGGGGCTGTCCGAGTTTTGCTTCGATCTTCGCCGCGGGTGCCGCGGTGGAATATCTTTCAGAAATCGGAATAGAAAAAATCGAGAACCGGATTTTAGAGCTAACGGGGTATTTGATCGAGCGGCTTAAGAAGAAAGGGTTTGAAATTGCCAGCCCCGAAAAATCTGCTAACCGCTCAGGGATTGTGATTGTGAAAGTCAAAGACCCTCAAAAAATGTGGAAAAAGCTGATGGCCCAAAAGATCTATGTATCTCCCCGCGGAGAGGGAATCCGTGTTTCGCCGCATTTTTATAATTCCTACGAAGAAATGGACCGCTTCATTGAAGGTTTGTCTGCGCGATGAAATCTCAAGAAAAAGGGCCCAACAATGCCGGGGAAAAGTCGTTTAAGCTGCCGAAACCGGTTAAGTTCATTCTGGAAGTATTGGTTTTTGTTTTTGTTATCTGGCTGCTGCATGAAAAGTTAAAAGGGTACCACTATCACGAACTTGCCAAAGACGTTGCTCAAACGCCCGTTGGGAAAATTGTTTTAGCGGTTTTTTTGACTTTCATCAATTATCTCGTGATCCCCGGCTATGATATGGGGGCTGTTTATTATTTGAAACATCCGGTCAAGCTGCTCAAAAGCGGCATTGCCTCGGCAGTGAGCCATGCTCTCGGGAGTCTTATTGGAAATCCTGCGCTGACCGGCGGATCGCTTCGCTTCAGACTCTACTCCTCCTGGGGGCTGACCGCTGGAGAAATTGCCAAGGTTGTCACGTTTACTTTTATGGCTTCCAGTATCGGACTGATCGCGACAGCCGGGTTTCTCTTCTTTTTCTTTCCGATTCCAGTTCCCGAGATGTTTCAAGCAGGAGTATTCAAAACCACTAAATTGCTCGGGGTGATTTTTTTGCTGATTCTTTTCGGGTATTTTTGGGCGGTTATTATGAGGAAGGGGAAACCCTTTACGTTTAAAGGACGGACTCTAGAATTTCCTGATTTAAACTTTTCTCTTCTGCAGGTGGTGGTTGGCGCGTTGGACTGGCTTTTGGCCGCTGGAGTTTTTTATTCGCTTCTTCCGGATTCGACCCGAGGAAATTATGAACATATTTTAGTGATCTATGTATTCGCGCAAATCGCCGGGATTATCAGCCATATCCCAGGCGGGCTTGGCGTGTTTGAAGCAGTGATGCTGGCTTTCCTAGGTGCTTCTGTGGGGTCTTCCAATCTTGTCGCGGCTTTAGTGGTCTATCGCGGTATTTATTATTTATTACCGTTACTTATCGGGAGTGTTTTTTATATATATCATGAGTTATCCGTCAAAAAAAACTTTCTTTCTCGACATTAGAGTAAATTAAAATTATCCTATGCATCAATTTAGAATATTGAGCGGGGTTGGAGATTTTATAAAATGAATGTTCAAAATGGCGATACTCAATTAACGCTGACTGAAATCCGCGAAATGTGGGCCGTTTTGTCTGCTGATGAACAGGTCGAAGCGTTTGAGCTGTTAAACCGCGAGACCGCTCAGGAATTTTTTCTTACGCTTTCAACACGTGAGCGTGCAAAACTTATTTTGAATCTCCCCGAAGGAGAGTGCCGGTTATGGATGCGTCTTCTTCCCCCGGATGATGCGGTTGACGTAATCCAGGAAGCAACCAAAGATGAGCCCGCCCGGCTTTTGGATTTGCTCGACGATAATACCCGCAAAGAAGTGCACGCGCTTCTTTCATATAAGGAAGACGTAGCGGGAGGCCTTATGAATCCCCGGTTCGCGCGTCTCCGGCCTGATCTCACTGTGGATGAAGCGATCCGCTACCTTCGCCTTCAGGCGCAAGAACATCCGCACGGCGTTTATTATATGTTTGTTTTAGATGAACAGCAGCGCCTTCTCGGCGTTATTTCTTTTCATGATTTATTCCAAGCGCCCGCAGATAAAAAAATTGCTGACATTATGAAAACTGATGTCGTGACTGTATCTGAAAATCAAGACCAGGAAGAAATCGGAAGGATGTTTGCTCAGTATAAGTTTTTAGCCTTGCCTGTCGTGGACTCAGAGCATCGGATCAAAGGGGTTATTACCGCGGATGACATCCTGCACGCGGTGCAGGAAGAAGCCACGGAAGATATCCAAAAATTGGGCGGTATGGAAGCCCTCGATAAGCCCTATTTTCAAATGAGCTTATTTGAAATGTTCAAAAAACGCGGCGGATGGCTGGCCGCGCTTTTTGTGGGTGAGATGCTTACGGCGAGCGCTATGTCGCATTACGAACAGGAAATCGCGCGCGCGGTTGTGCTTGCTCTATTTGTTCCGCTGATTATTTCCAGCGGAGGAAATTCAGGTTCGCAGGCGGCAACTTTGATTATCCGGGCGATGGCTCTTGGTGAAGTCGGTATTTGGGATTGGTGGAAGATTATGCGGCGGGAACTTGTGACAGGGTTTGGGCTTGGATGTTTGCTCGCGATAATTGGTTTTATCCGCATTATCGTTTGGCAGCATTTTTTCCATCTTTATGGTCCTCATTATATGCTGATCGCGTCATCTGTCTCTTTGAGCTTAATTGGGGTGGTGCTTTGGGGAGCTCTCTCCGGATCGATGCTGCCGCTATTTTTAAAGAAATTAGGTTTTGACCCCGCAAGCGCTTCCGCGCCCTTTGTGGCAACGCTTGTTGACGTTTCTGGGATTATGATTTATTTCACTGTTTCCGCGGTGTTATTGCGCGGAACCCTCCTATAAAGATTGAGAGATTAAATGCGTAAAATTGGTGTTGTGTTATCCGGCTGCGGTGTGATGGACGGCGCGGAAATTCATGAAGCGGTTCTGACGCTTCTGTCACTTTCCAGGCGGGGAGTTGAAGCTATTTGTTTGGCGCCCAATATGGATCAGCACCACGTGATCGATCATGTAACGGGTCAAGAAACAAAAGAAAAGCGCAATGTTTTGACCGAAGCGGCCCGGATTGCCCGCGGTAAAATTAAAGATATCGCGTCCGTCAAAGGCGCTGATCTTGACGCGCTGATTTTTCCGGGAGGATTCGGAGCGGCCAAGAATTTAAGCTCGTTTGCTTTTGACGGGGCGGATTGCAAAGTGCATCCGGAAGTTGAGCGGCTCGCGCGGGAAGTTCATCAGGCTGGAAAACCTATCGGCGCGATTTGTATTGCCCCCGCGGTTATCGCGAAAATTTTTCCGGGTCAAAATATTCAATTGACCATCGGGAATGAAAAGGAAGCGTCCGAAGCCATCCAAAAAATGGGCCAGCAGCATGTTGTTTGTTCTGTGCGAGCGATTTGTGTCGACGCGAAAAATAAAATTGTGACCACACCCGCTTATATGCTTGCTCAGAATATTTCTGAAGC
>CAZEFF010000035.1:18354-20850 GCA_964511315.1 uncultured bacterium
TTGGCGGAAATCCACGCGACGATTGTGGTTGAAAAAGATTCTCAGAAAGCGATTGTGATCGGTCAGGGCGGCGTGAAGGCCAAAGAAATCGGGCAAGACGCCCGCCGCGATATCGAAGCGTTATTGGGCAAGAAAGTTTTTTTAAAATTATGGGTGAAGACACAGCTTCACTGGAAACGTGATAAAGGCGCGCTCCGCGATTTAGGCTATCAGTAATATGTCTTCTCAGTCCCTCTTGATGTGTCCTCCTGAGTATTTCGAAGTGGCGTATGAAATTAATCCCTGGATGCATGTCCGCAAAAAAGTCGATAAAGCGCTCGCGATGAAGCAATGGACCGCGCTGTTTGATTTGCTCACAAAAAAATTATGCGTGAAGATAGAAGTGATTGACCCCGTAAAGGGCCTGCCGGATATGGTTTTTACGGCTAATGCCGGCCTTGTTTATAAGCGGATGTTTATCCGCAGTAATTTCCGGCACAAAGAGCGCCGCGGAGAAGAAACTATTTTCGAAAAGTGGTTTAAAAAAAATCGGTACAGTTTTAAATTGGTTGAGCAGCCTTTTCATTTTGAAGGGGAAGGCGACGCGCTTTGGATGGGCACCGAGTTTTACACAGGGTTTCATTTCCGCTCTGATGTGGAAGCGCACGATATTGTCGCGGGATATCTCCGTACCATGTATTTCGCGCTCGAGCTTTGTGACAAGCGGTTTTACCATCTCGATACTTGTTTCGGCCCGCTGAATGAAAAGTCCGCGCTCGTATTTCTTCCGGCATTTGAAACGTACGCACAAATGGTTTTGCTTGAGAATGTGCAGGATCCCATCCGCGTGCCGGAAGATGAAGCGCTTAAATTTGCCTGTAACGCGGTAGTAGTAGATAAAGATATCGTAATGCCGGACGGATGCCCTAAAACAAAAAAGGAGCTCGAAAAGCGCGGTTTCCGCGTGCACGCTCTGGATTTTTCTGAATTTATCAAAGCCGGCGGCGCCGCCAAATGCCTGGTTCTGAATATTTAATACGAAAGGATTTTATGAAGAAGATGAAGAAAACTAAAATTAAATCTGTCATTTTTGATATGGGAAATGTCCTTTTAAATTATGATGCGAAAAAAGCGGCGAAACGTTTTTCGCAGGGGTGCAAAGTTCCCATCATTAAGGTTTGGATCCATTTTTTTACATCTCCCACTGAAAAAGCGTATACGCGGGGCGAGATCTCATGCCGTGAGTTTTATAATCATGCCAAGCAAGCGCTTAAATTCCCGGTCGATTTTAAAACGTTTAAACATTATTGGAACGATATTTTTTGGGAAAACCCGGGCATGGATGCTCTGCTTGGAAAACTGAAAAAGAAATATCCGCTATATTTGATTTCTAATACGAACAAGATGCATTTTGATTACATCAAGGGGAAATTTAAAATGCTCCGGCATTTTAAGAAAACCTATCCCTCTCATGAAGTGGGGCATCGCAAGCCGGAAGCTAAAATCTATGAGAAGGTTTTAGCGGATATCAAGCTTAAGCCCGAAGAGACTGTTTTTGTTGATGACGTGAAGAAATTTGTAGATGGGGCCAAAGCCGTCGGTATGCACGCGATCCGTTTTAAGAAAAAGGAACAGCTCATCCGCGATTTGCGTAAGCTCGGCGTTTCGATATAATACTATCACCCCCGCGATCCCGTTAGATCTCTAACCGAATGTTACTTGCTCGGATTGATTTATACGGGGTGACAATCTTAGAATACTCAATGGCTTAATGGGTTTGGAGATCTAACGGGATGAATAATTTCATTAAAACCACAGTTTTACTTGCCGTACTTACCCTTCTTTTTATGTGGGCCGGCAGTGCCATTGCTGGAGAGCAGGGGATGGTCATCGCGTTTGTCATGGCCTGCGTGATGAATTTTGTTTCGTACTTTTTTAGCGATAAGATTGTCCTCTCCATGTACCGCGCTCAGCCTATCAGCGAATCTGAAGCTTCTGAAATTTATCAAATCGTCCGTGAGCTTTGCGGTGAAGCGAAACTTCCGATGCCGAAAATTTTTTTAATTCCAACGGCTGCTCCGAACGCTTTTGCCACGGGACGCGATCCGAATCACGCCGTGGTCGCGGTCACAAAAGGCATTCTTGATATTCTTAATTATGAAGAATTGAAGGGAGTCCTTGCCCATGAGTTGGGGCATGTCGCTCACCGGGATATTCTTATTTCGTCCATCGCCGCTACCATTGCCGGCGCGATCAGTATGCTTGCTAATATGGCCCGCTGGAGTTTAATGCTCGGCGGGGGAAGAAGCCGGGATGATGAAGGCCGCAGCGCGAATCCGCTTGTGCTGCTTCTAATGGTCATTTTAGTGCCGATGGCGGCCGCGCTGATTCAGCTCGCGATTTCACGCTCCCGCGAGTACGGTGCGGATGATGAGGGGGCTCATTGGTGCGGTAATCCTTTGTATTTGGCCAATGCCTTGCGTAAGCTTGACGCGGCTTCAAAGCAAATACCAATGC
>CAZEFF010000036.1:0-20762 GCA_964511315.1 uncultured bacterium
TAGACCAATTACAGCAGTGAAGATGATTATGAGAGCGTTATTCTCAACTCTAATTTTGTTCTTGGGTTTAAGCTACCCGGAATCCCTCTGCCTCAAAATCCAATTAATGATAAGTTGGTTTTGATGCCCTACATGAGAATCGAGCATGTGAATTCTTCGCAATTTTCATTTCCTTATCAAAACCGTCTTTTTGTGGGCGCGGGTGTCCGGTGGATGCCTTTCGCGACTTATAAATATAAAGACAATGAATGGCTGGGTAAAACCAAGGTTTTTGTTGAGTACCTTGGTGTGGGTGATGCTTATTATTTAAAGAATCATGGAGAAGTTCCTAACTCAGTTAATTATGATTTCCGCGTGGGCGTTGCGTTTTCAGAGAAACGGTATTAATCATTAAGATGTCGCGATTTAAAATGCATATTTCAGTTTTTAAAAATCAAACACGGTTTTGCGGCCGTGCTTTGCGGGGTGTTTTTTTGGCTTCCGCGGCCCTTGTTTTTTTTGCTAGCGCGGCTTTTGCCGATCCCGAAAACAAGGTTAATAATGCCAGTTTTGAAAATCCAATTGGCGGCTCTGGCGATTGGGACTTTACGGCAAACCGCGGAATCTCAACGCCCGCGATTGCTGGCGCTCCGGATGGTTCCCGCGTTCTCCGTTTAACTGAAAATGATATCGTCGCGCCCGAAAACTTTACGTTCACCTTTCAAGTCCTTAATGCTGTTGCTAAACAGGGAGACAACATAACGCTCAGCGCTTATGCTCGTGAAGTTGTTGTGGATGGAGATGATGACGGCCAGATGGTAATTGAGTATCAAACGGCATCGGGAACCCAGATATCGACCACCATTACCTCGGTTACATCCGGGACTTTTCAAAAACTAACCGCGAGCGGAACTGCTCCAGCGGGCACGGAAAAAATTGTGATTACTCTGCGGATTCAAAACGCGCAGCGGGGTGATGGAACAGGAACAACAAGTATTGTTGACTTTGATAATGTTGTTGCGACCATTAACGGCTTCCCAATTTTATTAGAAGCTTCTCCGGCGTCCGCGAATGTTGCTCCTGGAGAAATGAGGATGGTTGCCCTTCGGATGCGCAATTTAACCGCAGTGACTCAGGCTGGAGTTGAATTAATTGCTGAACCTCAAGCGGGCCTTCAAATCAAAGCGGATCAAGGGGCGTTAGACGGCAAGCGGATCAGCAGCCGGCCGGGGTCAGTTATTTTTGGAGCGGGAAATTTGGAGCCGGGACAAGATAGCATTCTTTCGTTTCCTGTTATTTTAAGTTCAGGGGTTGTTCCCGGAAAAAATTACACGATTAAAGCGACCGCGAATAGTTCCGCCGGAGCGGCTTCCCAAACAATTTTTATCCGCTTCAAATCGGAGCTCGATCCTGTTTTTGATGAAGGAACCATTATTGGTAAGGTATTTAATGATATCAACCAAAACGGTGTTCAGGACGGCTGCGCCTATCAGGGGACAGAAGAGCTTTGCAGCGGAAAAGAATCTGGAATTCCTTGGGTTCGCTTAGTTACCGATGAAGGGATTGTGATCGTCACGGATGAATATGGGCGTTATCATATTCCCGCGGTAAAACCCGGCCGTCATATCGTTAAAATTGACAGCCGCACGCTTCCCGACGGAACAAAATTTATCAGCGAAGAATCATTCCTTGTAAAAACGACTCCTGGGATTTTGAATAAAGCGAATTTCGCGGTTCTTGTTCCGCCCTCCGAAATGCCCAAACAGTTTGAAAAAGATTTGATGGTGACAGTGACTCAAGGGCTGGACACTTCCCGTCCTATGTTAGGGGTTACGATGAATCCCGGTGTTTTGCGTTTAGGTGTCGGCATGCTTGAACGGGAAGCCAGTTTCAAATTAAAACTAAACTATCCCGAAATGGTGAAAAGCTGGTACCTTGAAATTCGCGATGAAATGGGCCGTGAAGTATGGACGGGATACGGAATTTCCCAGCCGCCGACCGAAGTGGTTTGGGCGGGACAAACCGAGCAAGGTCTTTTGATCAAACCGGGCGTCTATTCCTATCAGCTTAAAGTCGAGGATGACCGAGGTAACCAAGATTGGACTCCGCTGCAATTTTTCCGCGTTGTTTCAAAAACAGATTCAAATTGGGATTCCCAGTCGAATATTCCCGCCATCGGAGATTTTAATCTTTTTAAAGACGGCAAGAGCAGCATCCCATTGGTGGCGAAGCCTACCGTTAGAATTCAAGGCCGAACACATCCTGATTCAAAAGTGAAAATTAACGGTCAGCAAGTCGAGGTGGATCCTGAGGGCTTGTTTCAATCAGAGCTTTATGTGACTCCAGGAAATAAAGAAGTTGTGGTGGACGCGGTCTCGATCGAAGGTGAGACGACGTCCTTTAGAAAGAAAATCAAAGTCAAAGATAGCACCTTCTTTATGGTGGCTTTAGGAGAAGAGCAGCTGGGCGAAAATTTCCAGGACGGAGATTCTCAGGTTTTTGGGGACGACGATCTTTACAAATCGGGCTTCTATGAAAATGGCCGGCTTTCCTATTATTTGACCGGTAAGATCAAAGGGAAGTTTTTGGTCAAGTCTCATTATGATACCGATGATAAACGTTCCGCCTTATTCACCAATCTTGATCCGGATAATTACTATCCGGTCTACGGTGATGGATCTACGCGTGATTACGAAGCGATTGATACCCTTCAAAGATTTTATATGGTTGTTGAAATGGATAAGTCCTACGCGAAATTTGGAAGTTTTAAAACTGAGTTTAACGATACTGAGCTTGCGACTTATGACCGGACGCTTTCAGGTCTTAAAGTCAGTCATGACTCTGTAAAAAGCACGGCCTATGGAGATCCTATGCGGGGCTTCAAGCTTTTTTGGACCCAAGCGACTCACCGCGCTGATCACAATGAGTTCGCGGCCACCGGCGGCTCTCTCTATTATGTGCGTAACCGCAATGTGATTCAGGGAAGTGAAAAAATTCGCGTTGAAATTCGCGACAAAATTCAGGATTTTACGGTTGAGCGCCGTGATCTTACCGAAGGACAGGATTATGAAATCGATTATGAGCAGGGCCGTATTTTGCTTTCGCGTCCGCTGTCCTCGGTGGCCATTTCTGACACGCTTATTTCAGATGACATTATGGATGGAAATCAGGTTTATCTTGTTGTGGACTATGAATATGATGCGGGTACGGACGCTTTTGCGACACCGAACAGAGGTATTCGCGGTTATACCCATATGGGAAATCACGTTAAATTAGGCGCTACGGCAGTTGAAGAAAAACGGCAGGGTGGGAAAGATTATGATATGCGGGGCCTTGACGCGACGTTCAAAGTCGGCCGCAGCACCAAACTAAGTGCGGAGTACGCGACAGCTAACGCGAATCAAACGGATGAATCGGTTTCCTATAATGGAGGGCTCTCATTCGCAGATTTAAATGATCTTGTAGGGCAGAATACGCATCCCCGTGAAGACGCTTACTTGATGAAGGGGGAAACGAAGCCCGTTAAAAATTGGGATGTCGAAGGGTATGTTCAAGGGGTTCGCCCGACATTTTCAACCGCGCGGACACGAAGCCAGGAAGCTACCAAAAAATATGGATTGGGAACGAAATATAAATTTAATGATGTTATTTACGCCCGTTACCGCTTTGACTCAAATGAAATTGATGACGCCCTTTTTCCTCTCAATGCGAACGGTATTGTGGCGCCCTATCAGGACTATCAGACACATACGGCTCAGCTTGTTTTTGACGATGGAAAATGGTTAGGCCAAACGGAGTACCGCTTTCAGGATCAGACCTTCCCCGCATCAGGAGATTTACAAGAAACCGCTCTTTCTGAAATGGCGTTCCGGAACGGAATTGCCGGAAAACTTGGGTATCACGTTAATGATCGCCTGCTTCCTTATTTGAAAGTTCAATTGGGTTTGGAAGGACATCAAAATCATCAGTACGGCGGCGGTATACGCGCCCGTTTGGTGAATAATGTTTACGGGTATTTAGAAGAGATGGTGGGACCTTTTGGAGATTCGACCTACTTTGGTTTTGAACAGCTGCATGATAATGGAGTGCGGCAGTACGCGAATCTAAAAATGCTTGATCGCGGAATTGGCGACAAAACCCTTGCCTCAGCCATTGGAAGCTCTTATCAGATTTCAGAAAAATCGCGCGTTTTTTCGGAGCGCGAACATTCTCTTTACCGCGGCGTTGACGGTTACGCGGACATTTTGGGCTATGATGGAAAGCCGGGGGATAACTGGAATTTTGAAGGAAAATTTGAACGCCGGCGTCTTGATGGTGAAAGATCAGAACCTCTTCAGCTTTTTTCCAATTCTGCGCTAGCCCGCAACAGTCACTCGAATGTGATGTCCGGAGCCGTGGCTTACGCGGACCGCAAAAAATTACGGGCCCGCAGCGCGTTGGAAGTCAGTCTCTATCAGGATGATCCTCAGACGCGCCAATGGGTCAGCCGCAGCTACCTTGAATACAAAATCAACCGCGATCTTTCTTATTTAGGCAAACTCGATTATGGCCGCTCGATGTTTGAAGCGCCGCATGACTTAACCGCGGACTTTATGGAAATGAGCACTGGTTTTGCTTATCGCCCCGTTGATAATGACCGTTTTAACGCGCTGACGCGTTACAGCTATATTAAGAATCTCGGCAATGACGCGCAATTCGCGTCTCCCTTGTTTAATGGGGTAGAGCAGGACGAGACGGCCCATATTCTGGCGGTTGATTTGGCGTATGAGCTTCACCGTTATCTTGGATTGGTAGAAAAACTGGCTTACAAAAACTCCATTTTAAATACCAGTGTAACTAATGAAATCATTCTGCATAACTTTCTCTGGGTTAACCGGCTTAATTTCCATGTGACCCGCAAGTGGGATGTGGCGCTGGAATACCGTGCTCTTTGGCAATTTGACGCGTCCAAAACTTTAAGGCACGGAGCCCTTGCGGAAATTGACCGCGAGCTTTATGATTATGTCCGATTGGGGCTAGGTTATAATTTTACTGATTTTGACGATGATTTACGTAAATCCGATGACGCAAATAGTCATGGACCTTTTGTTCGCTTGACTGGAAAATTCTAGGAGGTTATTTGTGCGCACCCCATTTTTTATGATTCTTTTTTTATTAACCGCGGGAATCTTGACTCCTGGATGTTCTTCCGCAAAAAAAGCTGTTCTGCCCGTTCATGATGATGTGTTGATTTATCCGCTTTCTTTTGACCTGACCTACCTCCGCACGCTCGATGCTCTTCAAGATCTTCCCGATTGGGAATTGCAAGAAACTGAAAAAGAGCTGGGAATTATCAAAGTCCGCAATATCAATTATTCTACTTGGAACGATGCCGATAAAAGAGTTATTACGGTTGTGGTGAAGCTGCTTGATACCAATCAAACCTCAGTTCAGCTTGCGCCGGATTCTCAGACCACAATCGGCGGCCAGGAACTTTTAAATCAGGTGGCAGCTCATCTGAAAAAGGAAGTCTAAGTTTTCTTTGGACGCGGTAGTATTGCGCGGGGTTCGCACTCACAACCTCAAAAATATCGACCTCATTCTTCCCCATAAGAAATTTTATGTGGTGACGGGTGTCTCCGGCTCTGGAAAGTCTTCCCTCGCTTTCGATACGCTTTACGCTGAAGGCCAAAGACGCTATGTAGAGTCTCTCTCCGCTTACGCGCGTCAATTTTTAGAACGGATGGAAAAGCCGGACGCGGACTCTATCTCTGGGGTTCCTCCCGCCATTGCAATCGAAGCTAAAAATGTCATTACAAACGCGCGGTCTACCGTTGGCACTCAAACTGAAATTAACGATTACCTGCGCGTCTTTTTTGCTCGAGTCGGAAAAACTTTTTGTCCCGAAGGACATGGAGAAGTAACGCTTAATCAGCCTCATACGATTGCCCGGCTTCTCATGGAAAAATTTCAGGGTCAGGAAGCCGTTATTCTTTTTAAAGTACCCTTGGCTAAGAAAGGAAGTAAGTATTTAGCGGAATTTCTTCCGGAGCTGGACCGTCAGGGGTTTTCGCAGTTTTGGCTGGGGAATGGCCGGGCTGTCAGCGGGCAAGAGCTTTTAGAAGCAAAATGGAATGAGCCATTTCTGCTTGTTTGCGCGGACCGGCTGAAACTAACGGATAAATCAAAAAAACGGCTGATTGATTCGCTTGAAACCGCGTTGCGCTATGGGCGGGGCAGTATCCAGGTTTGGACTCCCGGAAAAGAGCTTCAATTTTCGGAAGGATTACGTTGCTTTTCCTGCGGCCGCTCCTTTCGCGAGCCCGTGCCGAATCTTTTCTCATTTAATTCGCCTTTAGGCGCATGCGCGTTATGCCAAGGATTCGGCCGCGTAATTACGATTGATTGGGACTTGGTAATCCCGGATCAAAGTAAGTCTGTTTCTGGAGGTGCGATTGAGCCATGGACCAAGCCCAGCTCGGAACGTGAATTTAAGCAGCTGCTTAAATTTTGCGAGCGGAAGCATATTCCGACGGCCAAGCCGTGGAAAGAAATGAGCGATGCCCATAAAAAAATGATTCTCGAAGGGATTAAAGGCGACAGCTATTTTAGCGTGAAGGATTTTTTCAAGTACCTTGAAACAAAAACATACAAAATGCATGTCAGGATTTTTTTAAGCAAGTACCGCAACTTTATTCCTTGCGGCGACTGCTCTGAAACACGGCTTAAACCCGAAGCCCTTTGGGTCAAAATTCAGGACAAAAATATCCATGATCTGCAGACAATGAGTCTTGATAAGCTGATGAACTTTCTCGAGAAGATTGATTTTTCTCCGGCGGATTACGAGCGGGTGGAGCCTGTTTATCTTGAAACCAAACGACGTGTCCGGTTCTTGAATGAAGTCGGTCTAGGGTATTTGAATCTTGCGCGGCTTTCCAGAACGCTTTCTGGAGGCGAGGTGCAGCGAATCCATCTCGCGACTTCGCTTGGCTCAGCGCTTGTGGATACGCTTTATGTCCTCGATGAACCGAGTGTCGGGCTTCATGACCGGGATAATCATTTGCTGATCCGTCTTTTAAAAGAATTGCGTGATCTGGGCAATACAGTTGTTGTCGTTGAACATGACCGAACCATGATTGAAGCGGCGGATGAAGTTGTGGATATGGGGCCGCTTGGGGGAGAGCGGGGAGGACGGGTGCTTTTTCAGGGAACGGTCAGAGACATTCAGAAATTTCAGGATTCACTAACGGGACAATATCTTTCCGGAGAACGTTCGGTCCGCCGTTCAGGAGCGGCCGCTTTTAAAAGTAAATATGCGATTAAAATCCGGGGCGCTGCGGAACACAATCTGAAAAAGGTGGATGTGGATATTCCGCTCGGTCAATTGGTGGTGATTACGGGTGTGTCTGGATCAGGGAAAAGCACGCTGCTTTACGACGTTTTGTATCATCATTTTTTGCGCTTTAAGGGGCGGCCGGTTCAAGATCTCGGAAAAGTTAAAAACATCTCAGGCTTTGAGCATATTGGCGAAATTGCTTTGATCGATCAGTCACCTATTGGGCGCACTCCGCGGTCAAACCCCGCGACTTATATGAAAGCGTTTGATGAAATCCGGAAAATTTTTGCGGCGCTTCCCGAGTCCAAGCGGCAGGGCTTTGAAAGCGGATATTTTTCTTTTAATGTGGATGGCGGGCGCTGCTCTGTCTGTAAAGGGGATGGCCGCGTTAAAGTGGAGATGCATTTTTTAGCTGATGTGTTTTTACCCTGTGAAGAATGCCACGGCAAACGCTTCAAGCCTGAGATTCTCGAGATGCGCTGCAGGGGAAAGAATATTGATGATATTCTGAATATGACCATTGATGAAAGCGTCCAATTCTTTCAGGGAGAAAAACGGCTTGTCTCGACATTGGCCCTGCTTCAAAAAGTCGGATTAGGCTATCTCAAGCTTGGGCAATCGGCCGTGACTTTGTCCGGAGGGGAGGCGCAGCGCATGAAATTGGCATCAGAGATGTCGGAAACGCAGTCTGCGCATACGCTCTATCTCTTTGATGAGCCGACGACCGGTCTTCATTATCATGATATTCATTATTTGATGGAAGCTTTGGACGAGCTGGTTTCAAGAGGGCATTCGGTGGTGATTATTGAGCATAATATGGATGTTATCCGTTTGGCGGATCATGTGATTGATCTTGGGCCTGAAGGCGGAGAAAAAGGCGGCCAGCTTGTTTTTTCGGGAACGGTTAAGGAAATTCTGAAAACCTCCAATTCGTATACCGGAAAATACTTAAAACAATATATTGGAAAATCTCCGCTAACAGCGCCGGCCCGGGTTTGATATTTTGTCACATAAAGGTTAGATTTAAACAGGTGAACAATGAGTCTTAGAAAAGAAAAATCAGCGATTTTGATGGTTTTATTTTTGGTGCTGGTGCTTGTCCAAATAGGGACTATCCGCCGCAAGGATGATCCTATGACGAAAGCTCAAGCGGATCCGATTCTGTTTAAGGAGAAAATGGAGCAGGAAAAAGACGGCAAAAAAGAAGCGCCCATGCCTTCCTTTACCCTGTATGGGAAACAGCGATTTTTGGCAGATTCACCCGTAGGAACGGTGCCGCCGGCAGATGACACTGAACTGGACGGGAGGGTTGGCGATGGAGGCGAAACGGCCGATTCAGCGCTGGAGGCCGTTCCGGAAGACGCGGCTTCGGATACTCAAGTAGTCCCAAGTGCGGAAAATGAGCAAGAAAAATCATCTGAAACTTCTTCCGAGGAAGAGACGTCTAAACAGGAAGAGGACTGGTGGAGTGAAGAAGCGCCCCCCCAATAGACCCTGGCAAGGGGAGGTTGACGCCCCCTTCTTTTAAGGGTATAGTTGACAAGATTAGCCTTTATAAACTCGTTTATTGAAGTTAAGTATTGATTCTCTTTGATCGCTTTTATGCAGAGACTGGAGATTTAAAAATATGAATTACATGAAGCGTCTTAAAATGCATTTCTTGAACTACCGCACGACGATTTTCGTCACTTTGGGCGTTCTTCTTTTAGTTGGCCTTTCCATTTATGGGCTGATGTCCCTTGAAAGCTATTACCGCAACATTACTCTCGCCCAAATGCCCATCTCGATTTTGCTGGTGATTGTTAACAGCGTCGTCTTTGTCTATATGTACAGTATGCTGCTTCGGGGCGGTATGACTAAAATGGACAAAAAAAATGTTAAAGCCCGTGATGTGAATATCAAGTTTTCAGACGTTATTGGCATTGATGAAGCGAAAGAAGAATGCTGGGAAGTTGTGGAGCTTATTAAGGACCATACGCGCCTTAAAAAAATTGGCGGAAAAATTCTTCGCGGTATTTTGATGGTTGGTCCCCCGGGATGCGGAAAAACTTATTTAGCTAAAGCGATTGCGACCGAAGCCGGTCTGCCGTTTCTCTCAATGGCTGCCAGTGAATTTAACGAGGTTTTCGTTGGGGTAGGTTCCAGCCGCGTGCGTACTCTTTTCAAAAAAGCCCGCAGCTTAGCATATGGGTTCGGCGGATGCATTATTTTTATCGATGAATTGGACGCGATGGGACGCCGGCGTGAGTTTAATCAATTCGGCGGTTCCGAATCAAATAATACGCAGAACCAGCTTCTTGTCGAAATGGATGGTTTGGGCGGAAAAGCAGAAAACGTTATCGTGATTGGCGCCACAAACGCCGCCGAAGATGTGTTGGATCCCGCGTTGCTTCGTCCCGGACGTTTTGACCGGAAAGTTTATATCACTAAGCCAGGATTAGAAGGCCGTGAGGCGCTCTTTAAATATTATTTAAGCAAAGTTAAACACGAGCCATCGCTTGATGTTGCACGCCTCGCGCGCAAAGCTGTTGGAAAAACTCCCGCGGAAATCGAAAATGTTGTAAAGGAATCCGCTTTGATCGCGACGCGCAATGGTAAGGAGCTCGTGGGGTTAAAAGATATTTCTGAAGCCATCGAGCGCATCGAGCTTGGGGTGAAAAACCGAATCAAAATGACTGACCGTGAGAAAGAAATGACCGCCTTTCATGAAACGGGGCATTTGATTGTGGGGTATTTGCTGCATCCCCGTAATGATGTTTTTAAAGCGTCGATCATCCCGAGAAAAGGGACCCTGGGTGTTGTCCATCCTCAAGCGATTGAAGAATGGTTCTCGCAGGACCGTGACGTGATGCTTGCGGATATCAAAAGTTTTCTTGCGGGTTATGTTGCTGAAAAAGTGAAATACGGCGTGACGACGAGCGGCGTTTCCAGTGATTTTCGCGGTGCGATGAGTATCGCGCATGCAATGGTTTGGCGTCTTGGGATGGGGCCTAGCGGGCTTGTCGGCGATTACACATCAATTCCCGATAGTGAGATTTCAGAGGAAACTAAGAACCGCCTCAATCAAGACACGGATAAGCTTATTAAGCAATGTCTTACTGAAGTTGAAGAGCTGATTAAAAAAGAAAACGCGCTTTTCGAACGTTTTGCCCATGAGCTTCTCGTTAAGGGGGAGCTTGAGTATGATGAGATTGAAGCTATCTTTGCGGAATATGGGAAAGTTAATCCCCGTCACTTTGGGCTCAAGAAAGAAAAAAAGGACTGATTTTCTGCCCGGAATCAGAAAATCAAGATTGCTGATGAAAAGGTGTTTTTTCCCCGCCATTTTTTTCTTAGCGGTTGGTTTCTTGTCTGTCTTGTCCGGCTGCGCACCGCAATCCTCTTATCCCTCTTCGCGTCTCCGCGAAGCCCTTCTTGATATTTGTAAGAAGGAATATGATATCCAGGACTTGGATGTTAAAATCGCTGGTAAAACCGTCGGCGTCTATCTCCCCCTCAAAAAACTTTTTGCCGCTGATTTTAAAGAGGCTGCTGTTACGGGAAAAGTCCGCAATTTAGAAACTCTGTTTGAGCCTTCCCCTGAGGCCCTTGAAAAAGTGGAAGATGTCCTTTTCTCTATTTCCCGCGTCCTCTTAAGCACCGATAGGCAATTCGATTTTTATGTTGTGGAAGCCACCGATACCGAAAAAACGGGGATGCAGCTTGTTTTGACGGGCAATGTGAATGACATCAAGCGTGTCCGCGTTTGGGATATCTCCCGGAATGAATACCGTAAGAGGGTCATTCATGAGCTCAGGCTTAACAGGGCAGTGATATGGCACAAGCCTGTGCGTCAATTTTTTAAAGATCTTGAGACACTTCCAGTTACAGTGATTACGCAAAAGTATTTCGCCGGCGTTTTGACGCCCAGCGCGGCGCAGCATTTATTTTTTAATGGAATATTTACGGGTGAAGCGGGCGGTTCCAAGCCTGAATGGATTATTGAGGACATCCGCAGCGCCCCGGTTCAAAAAAATCAAGTGCTTGTCTACGCGAAAGTGACTCCTAAAATAAACGGGAAATTAATTTTGCCTGAAGGTAAAACATTGCAATATTTGTTTATGTTGGCTCAGGAAAAAGAAGATACTGTCCGTGTTTTGCGCATTGTCCCTTTTCAATATCAGGATGAAGGCGGTAAATTCCAGCAAATTGAATATCCGAAAGAGCTTAATATTGATCAGAATTTGGAAAAGTGGGAAACCGAATTTTCTCTTACGGAGAAAAAACTTGGATCTTTTTTAGCCGAACAATTAACCCGAAGAGTCCAGGCTATTGTGACATCTGATGAAAGAGTGATGAATACGTTTCATGACGTGAAGCTCAGTTTTGATTATCAAGAGATTCCAGTCCCTTCGCATTTTTCCCTTAATTTGGAAGCGAGTCTTAAGGATTTGAATCATTATGACCGAAAATCGCTCGTTTTTCATGAGGATATGATTTATTTGCTGAGCTTAGCCTCGCGCGAATTTGTTGAACTCGTCCGAAGTTATCAATTTGGCGATTATGACTATTTGAGTTTGAATGTGGCTCAAGAACCGAATCAATGGTTTTTAGGCCGTGACAATCTCGAGCTTTTCCGCCGCAAAAAAGTCGATCTTCAGAGCCTGCTGTCATTGCCCAAGGCATAATCGCCTCTGCTTGAGACCTTCCTTGATATTTGCTATGATGTGCCTCCCATGAAAACACTTTCACCAAGACAACAATCCATTTTAAACCGGGTTGTGGACGTTCATATTGAGACAGGTCAGCCGGTAGGGTCGCAATCCATCACCTCGCTTTTTACGGAGCTGTATCAGGGGTCCTATTCTGCGGCCACAGTCAGATCTGAAATGGGACATTTGGAAGAAATGGGGTATTTGACGCACCCGCATACTTCTGCGGGACGTGTTCCAACCGACCAAGGTTACCGCTTTTACGTGGATCATGGGCTTCGGTCGGAAGAAGTGCCTAACCTTGAATCTCAAATTTCTCAGGGCGGCGGAAAAGACTCTGAAGATCCGGAATTTCTGATGGAAAATGTGGTGAAGGTATTATCCGATTTAACACAAGAGGCGTGTGTTCTTCTGGCGCCCGCGGCTGTGTCTCAAAAACTTCCGCGGCAGCGGCTTTTTCTCCAAGGCTCCAGCCATTTGGTTGAAAAGCCGGAGCTTCAAAACCGTGCCCAATTAAAACTCTTACTCGAAATTTTCGAACAAAAACGCGAACTCGCTGAATGGCTTAATCATGCCCAAGATTATTCTGAAGTGGTTGTCACGATTGGGGATGAAAACCAGCCGAAGGCACTGCGGCCTTGTTCGGTCGTTTCTGTCGCATACGGCAGTGCTAAAAAAAATAAAGGAACGCTCGCTTTAATTGGTCCGCGAAGGATGCGCTATGGAACGGCGGTAGCTTTTGTGCGCCAAGTGGGAACGTTATTAAACCGCGCGTTTGAACGGTTTGAGGCTTATGGATCATTCTGACAAGAAAGAAGAAAACAAAGAGATTAAAGATCCGGCTGAGTCCAATAAGGCGGAAATGCCGGATGTTGTTTTGACACATCAGGAATTTGAAAGTCTGCAGTCCAGAATTAAAGAGCTTGAGGGGATGAAAGAGCAGCTCTTGCGGTCTGCCGCTGATTTCGAAAACGCAAAAAAACGTCTCATCCGTGAACGTGAAGATTTTACCAAATTCAGCCAAGAGAATCTTGTCCGCGATCTTCTTCCCATTTTAGATAATTTAGAGCGCGCCCTTTCACACTCCGGAGAGCTTCAAAAAAATCCGGCGGCAAAAGGGTTCTTGGCTGGAGTGCAAATGGTGGCCAAACAATTTTCTGAAATTTTGAAGAATCAGGGCGTGAAGCGGATCACGGCGGTGGGGGAAATGTTTAATCCTCATCATCATGAAGCTATCGGCCATGTTGAAGAAGACGGTAAGCCGGATGAAATTGTGGTAGAAGTTGAACCGGGTTATTTTTTTCATGATCGCCTGCTGAGGGCTTCCAAAGTGAAAGTTAGGGCGCCTCGTTCCTCCCATCCTCAATCTGAAGACGAAAAACAAGACGAGATCACTTAAAATTTAACCGGCTCAAGACGCAAGTTGTGATGCAGCATTGCGGGCTTGAGCCTTATTATTTCCTATGCCGACAAAAAAAGATTATTACGAAATTTTGGGTGTTGCCAAAGGCGCGAGCGCGGAAGAAATTAAAAAATCTTACCGCAAGCTTGCCCTCCAATTTCATCCTGACCGGAATCCCGGAGATAAGGCCGCGGAAGATAAATTTAAAGAAGCTGCGGAAGCTTACGCGGTATTGAGCGATCAGGAGAAGCGGGCCATGTATGATCAGTTTGGCCACTCCATGGGCGGGCGGGGCTTCCAGGGCTTTGAAGGTTTTGAAGATAGTTTCCGCGGGTTTGGAGATATTTTTGGGGATATCTTTGAAGATTTCTTTGGGGGCAGCGGCGGAGGAGGCGGAAGATCCTCCGGAGGCGGACGCCGGGGCTCTGATCTTGAAATGGGTTTTGAAATTACGTTAGAAGAAGTTTTATCTGGGAAGGAAACGGCGATTGAAATTCCGCGCCGCGAAACCTGTTCTGATTGTGATGGCAGCGGAGCGGCGCCGGGTTCAAAAAAAACCGTCTGTTCTGATTGCGGCGGAAAAGGCGAAGTCCGCATCTCTCAAGGGTTTTTTACTATGCGCCGGACTTGTCCTCGCTGCAAAGGGGAAGGCCAAAAAATTGAAAAGCCTTGTCCTGGATGCCGGGGTGAGGGCCGAGTTCAAAAGAAACGCAAGCTTACTGTGAAAATTCCTCCCGGAGTAGATACTGGAACGCGTCTAAAAGTGACCGGTGAAGGGGAGGCTGGACAAAGAGGCGGCGGCCGCGGCGATTTTTATGTTCATCTGCAAGTTAAGACTCATTCCATTTTTGAAAGACGTAATCAGGATTTGTTTTATGAAGCTACGATTCCTTTTACAGTAGCCTCTTTAGGGGGCGAGCTTGAGATTCCGCTGCTGGATGGAGCGACTCACCTCAAGGTTCCCGCGGGAACGCCCTCAGGTAAAATTTTTAAAATTAAAGAGAAGGGGCTGCCTCATCTTCAGAACCCTTCCGTGCGCGGCGACCAATATGTCCGTGTTGAGATCGAGGTTCCTGCGAAATTAACCGCGGAAGAGAAAAAGGCGTTGGAACAATTTGCTAAGCTTCGGCAGGAAAAAGCCCAGGTCCGGAAAAAAAGTTTTTTTGAAAATCTCAAAGACTCATTTTAAGGAACGGCTGTGAACTATTTCGACTTTGAATATCGGGTGCGGTATGGCGATACCGATAAAATGGGCATTAGCTACTACGCCAATTACTTCGTTTGGTTTGAAGCTGCCCGCACGGAGTATTTTCGCGCGCTTGGAATGCCGTATACCGAATGTGAAAAAAAGGGCCTCTATCTTCCCGTTGTAGAAACCCAGGCGAAGTACTACGCGCCCTCGACCTATGATGACTTAGTGATTGTCCGTACAAGCGTGAGTGAGCTTGGAGCGGCAAAAATCCGTTTTGAATACCAGGTATTCAACCAAGCCTCGCAAAAACTTTTAGTGACCGGATATTCAGTCCACGTTTTTGTTGATCAAGGGATGAAGCCGGCGCGGGTGCCGGAAGAAATTGTTCAAGTGGTTACGGTTTTTCCGCTTTTAAAGAAATAGTTTTTAAATTATCCCCGTCTTTCCTTGACCTTCCCCGCTTTCCATGCTAGATTCTGATCCCGTTAGAAACCTTGTCCCATAAGGGATTGCGGTTGCTCCCTCAACTTTCCAACTTTAGGATTTTTTAATTGGAAAAAAAATATCGGGTAACGGTACTAGGCGATGGCGGATGGGGCACAGCTCTCGCGATTGTTAACGCGAGACGCAAGAATGATGTTGTGCTTTGGTCCGCGTTTCCGGATTACGCGAAAACGCTTGTTGAGAAGCGTGAAAACGTTAAATTCCTCCCTGGGGTGCCGCTGCCAGCTACGATACGCGTCAGTTCTGATCTTAAAGAAGCCCTCGATTTTGGGCAAATTGTTGTTTTAGCGATTCCCACGCAGTTTCTTCGTAATGTCCTCCATAAAATCAAAGATTTGCCTCACAAAAATAAAATTTTTGTCAGTGTTGCCAAAGGAATCGAGAAAAAGACTCTCCTCCGGCCGAGTGAAATTATCCATTCAATCTTAGGGGATACCCCCGTGGTGGTTCTTTCGGGGCCTTCGCACGCGGAAGAAGTTGCCCGCAATATTCCGACCTTGGTTGTCGTTGCTTCGAAAAATGAGCATGATGCGGCAACGGTTCAGAACGCCTTCATGGATACCTTTTTTAGAATTTATGTTCAGCAAGATCCCGTGGGAGTGGAATTCGCGGGGGCTTTAAAAAATGTGATCGCGATTGCCGCCGGGGTTTGTGATGGGATGAAATTCGGCGACAACACGAAATCCGGGCTTATTTCACGCGGACTTTTTGAAATGATGCGGGTTGGTGTTAAGTTCGGCGCGAACCCGAATACTTTTTTTGGTTTGTCCGGGATGGGGGATTTGGTCACGACTTGTTTTTCCGCGCATGGGAGGAATTTGCGTGTGGGCCGTGAGCTCGGCGAAGGTAAAAAAATCAAAGACGTCTTAGCGGGGATGGAGATGGTTGCCGAAGGTGTTGATTCTGCTGAGAGCGTGCATGAACTTTGCCGTAAAGCGGGGCTCGATCTTCCGATTCTTAGCGAGGTGTACAACATTTTGTTTCAGGATAAAAATCCGCGTCAGGCTGTGACCGATCTTTTAAGCCGCGACGCGCATGAAGAGTGGAAACAATATTAAGACAGCTTAAAATTCCAAGCTCTAAACTCTAAATGAGTTTTAATCATCAGTTTTAGGATTTAGAGCTTACTATTTGAAAATTCAAGTGAGGGGGGGTGACAATAATGAATAAAGCTGAACTCGCAACTGAAATCGCAAAAAAAGCGAATCTTTCCAAGGCGAAAGCATGGGAAGTGATCAATGTGACGTTTGAAGCGATTAAGGGATCTTTGAAAAAGGGACAAAAGGTTTCCTTGATCGGGTTTGGAAGCTTTTTGGTCCGTAATCGTAAGGCCCGCAAGGGACGTAATCCGAAAACGGGGCAGGAGATTCAAATCAAGGCTCGCAAAGTTCCTGCGTTCTCCGCAGGTTCTGAGTTGAAGAATTCCCTTAAGAAATAATTGCGGGGAATTGACTGATAAGAAAATGGGCGGCGAAAGACAAATACGGGCTTACCGTTTTACCTTTCGCCGCCTTTTTTCTCTTCGGGATGCCGCGGGAAGTCCCGCGGATTGTGATATACTTGCTTTATTACAAAGGCCAAACGCATGGATGATAAAAACGACATCAAGGTCTTTACGGCGCAGGAAGCCAACCATTTAATTCCTCAGCTCACCCTTTGGATTCAAGAGCTTCAGCAAAAACGCGACGAAATCCTTTCGCTCGAAGTTGAAATTGATGCCCAGGAACTCATTGCCGATAAGCCCGAAGAAAGTTTGCCGTCTCAGATTTCCCGTCTGATTGAAAAGTACAATAAAGTCGTCACTCGTTTTTATGAAATTGTTGATCAAGTCCATGCGACGGGATGTTATCTCAAAGATATCGATATGGGATTGGTTGATTTTTATTCTCATTATCAGGGGCGCGTGGTTTATCTCTGCTGGAAACTGGGTGAGCCCGAGGTTGGTTTTTGGCATGACATCGGGCAAGGGTACATTACCCGCCAGCCCTATATTTCTAATCCGGACAAATCTTCAGACAAATAATCAACGGTCACAGGAGCAGTTATGGCAGAACTTAAAGAAGGTAAAAAGGCCCCCAGTTTCTCTCTTCCTTCCACGGAAGGCAAGGCCATTAGTCTGGCCGATTTCAAAGGTAAAAAGAACGTTGTGCTGTATTTTTATCCCAAAGACAATACCCCCGGATGTACCCAAGAGGCCTGTGATTTTCGCGACTCGATAAAGAAGGTTGAGAAAACAGATACGGTGATCTTAGGGGTCAGCCCTGACTCGGTTAAGGCTCATGAGGGGTTTATTGAGAAGTATAAACTGCCCTTTACGCTACTCAGCGATGAGAGCAAAGAAATGCTCCAAAAGTACGGGGTATGGAAGGAAAAGAGCCTCTACGGCCGGAAGTATATGGGGGTAGAGAGAACCACCATTCTTATAGATAAGGCAGGGACGATTCATAGGCTTTTTCCTAAGGTCAAGGTGCAAGGCCATGCTGACGCCGTTTTGGAGGCCCTAAAAGCCCTCAAATAACCCCTAAAGGGGGGCCGTAAAAAGTCCTTGTGACAAAAAGGAATTTTGCTATAATAACCGCCCATTCTTCACGCCTGATAATTATCATGCTGACGAAGGAATCGTAGGCGAAGCGTTAAGCCCGCCCAAGTTTTTCACGTTTCTCATTAAAAATAAAGAGTTTAGGCTCAAAGAGGAGATAGCCGCTTGTCTCAAGTCACTTTAAAACAATTGCTGGAAGCTGGTGTTCATTTTGGACATCAAACCCAACGCTGGAATCCAAAAATGAAAAAATATATTTTTGGAGAGCGTAATGGGATTTATATCATTAATCTCGAATTAACCCTTGGCTGTCTTGAAAAGGCCATGAATTTTCTCCAGCAAATGGCCGCTGAAGGTAAAGATATTTTATTTGTCGGTACAAAAAAGCAAGCTCAAGAACCTATTCGCGAAGGAGCTGAAAAAGCGGGAATGCCTTACGTGAATCAGCGCTGGCTTGGCGGAATGCTTACCAACTTTGAGACTGTGCGTAAATCTGTTTCGCGTTTAGATCACATTGACCGCATGGAACAAGATGGCAGCTTTCAGTTTGTCACCAAAAAAGAAGTTTTGATGCTGAAAAAAGAGCGCGAAAAGCTGATAAAAAATCTTCTTGGTATCCGCAATATGCGCCGTTTGCCGAGTGCTCTCTTTATTATTGATTCCAAAAAAGAAGAAATTGCCATCAAGGAAGCCATGCGGTTAGGAATTCCCGTGATCGCGGTTCTCGATACCAATTGCAATCCGGATATTGTGAATTATCCGATTCCTGGTAATGATGACGCGATTCGCGCGGTAAAGCTGTTCTGCGATTTAACCTCTAACGCCGTTAAATCGGGCCGTGAGAAGTTTCTTGCTGCTGAAGGCCCTAAAGCCGGCGCTGCCGAAGCCGTTTCCGCTCAGACGGGCGAAGCCGGCGCAGAGCCTTCCATGGCTCAGCTGATGGATGAAGCCTTTACCGAAGAAAGTATTGAAGAAAAATTGGCCGGCCGTTTTGAAGCCCCCGAGGTGGATGACGACGAAGCTAAGATGAAATCCAAGAAACCCGTTCGTGTAAATAAAGATACCCGGGCCAAGAAATAATTTAAGGCAGGAATTAAAAATGACCATGACAGAAGATCCTAAAATCGCAATCGCAAAATTAAGAGAAATGACCGGCGCAGGCATGATGGATTGCCGCAACGCGCTTTCCGAAGCGAAAGGGGATTTAAAAGCAGCTCAAGATATCCTCCGCCGTAAAGGGCTTGATATCGCGAAAAAGAAATCTTCACGCGAAGTTAAAGAAGGTCAAATCTATCCTTACATTCACAGCGGCGGTAAGCTGGGCGTGATTGTTGAGATTAATTGCGAAACGGACTTTGTCGCTAAAAATGAAATGTTTCAGGCTTTTTGCCGCGATATCGCGATGCAGGTGGCAGCCGCTCATCCGCTTCATGTGAGCCCTGAGACCATTCCCGCGGCGGATCTTGAAAAAGAAAAATTAGCCTGGGCCCAGGAAGTGCAAGGCAAGCCCGAGGCGGTTAAAGAAAAAATCATTCAGGGAAAACTTTCCAAACGTTTCGAAGATATTTGTCTTCTTAACCAAAAATTCATCAAAGATGATTCTAAGACTGTTCAGGAATATCTGAACGAGACGATTGCTAAAACCGGAGAAAATATTGTGATCCGCCGGTTCGCGCGTTTTGAAGTCGGCGGCAATTAACGTCTCTAAATTTTAGCTTTGAATCTTTGATCTTGACCCAATCCTTCACATGAAAAAGCCCGTTTTCAAGCGAGTTCTTCTAAAGCTTTCCGGAGAAGCCCTCCAGGGAAATTTGGGCTATGGCGTCGACCCCAAAGTCGCATCCTCAATCGCCGAACAAATCCAAGAAATTCATGATCTCGGTATCGATATTGCCGTAGTTATTGGCGGCGGTAACATTTTCCGCGGTCTTCAAGCCTCACAAGCGGGAATGGAAAGAGCTACTGCTGATTATATTGGGATGCTTGCTACCGTGATGAATGCGATGGTGCTCCAAGAAGCCTTAGAGCGCATTGGTGTTCATACCAGAGTGCAGTCCGCGATTGAAATTAAAGAACTTTCTGAGCCTTATATCCGCCGGCGGGCTATGCGGCATCTTGAAAAAAAGCGTGTCGTTATTTTTGCCGCGGGTACAGGAAACCCCTACTTTACAACCGATACAGCCGCGACACTGCGGGCTATCGAAATTAACGCGGATGTTATTTTAAAGGCCACTAAAGTTGACGGGGTGTATACCAAAGACCCTGTTAAATTTAAAGATGCTAAAAAATACAGCAAGCTTCGGTACATCGATGTTTTGAAAAAACAGCTTAAAGTGATGGATGCTACGGCGATTTCGCTTTGTATGGATAATCAGCTTCCGATCATCGTTTTCAATATGACCAAGCACGGCAATATCCGCCGAGTGATCATGGGCGATGAAATCGGCACCCGTGTTTCATAAGATATCAGGAGGAACAAAAAATGGTTGAAACAGCGACGGACGTTAAAAAACTGATTGAAGAAACAAAGAAAAAAATGACCAAGGGTGTTGATGCCACCAAAAAAGAATTTCAAAATATCCGCACAGGACGCGCCTCGATCGCCCTTGTGGAAGGTCTGCAAGCGGATTATTACAATACCCCGACGCCGCTTAAAGGGCTCGCGAGTATTACGACGCCTGATGCCCGAACCATTCAAATTCAGCCATGGGACGCGACCGCGATGGGTGAGATTGAGCGCGCGATTCTTAAATCAGGACTTGGTTTGACGCCGATTAATGACGGAAAAGTTTTACGTATTCAGATCCCGACATTGACCGCGGAACGCCGGGAAGAATTGACAAAAGTTGTGCGCCGGGCTGCCGAAGAAGGGCGAGTATCCGTGCGTAACGCGCGCCATGAAGCTGTTGAGCAATTAAAAAAACTCGAAAAAGCCAAAACTGTGTCAGAAGATATTTCTCACAGCGCGCAAAAAGATATTCAAAAAATCACGGATCAGTTCGTGGCTCAGGTGGATGAGGCGCTGAAACACAAAGAAGCCGAAATTCACGCCATATAGTTTTAGAGCCCGTAGCTCAGCTTGGTAGAGCACATCACTTTTAATGATGGTGTCGATGGTTCAAATCCATCCGGGCTCACTT